>DATHUZ010000554.1:0-6193 GCA_035461725.1 Anaerolineae bacterium | reverse complement strand
TCCCCGTGCTGTTTGGCTCCGTCCACGACGCCGTGACCGGGGTGCCGCTGGCGGCGACGGTCACCGCTGGCCCGTTTGTGACCGGCACCAACCCTGTCGACGGCCTCTACAGCATGTCGGTGCTGAGCGGCACCTACGACGTTACCGCCGAGGCCCCCGGATACGTGGCTGTCACCGTCCACGACGTGCCGATCCACGACTACCACGCGGTCGAGCAGAATTTCGACCTCGAGCCCCTCTACCTGGTCTTTGCCGACGACGTCGAGTCGGGCGTGCAGGCCTGGACGGCGCAGGGGACGTGGGCGATCACGGCCGAAGATGCGCACAGCCCGGCGCATTCCTGGACCGACAGCCCTGGCGGCAACTATGGTAAAAACTGGAATTATGCGCTTACTTCACCCTCCTTCGATCTCTCTGCCTGCGCCAACGTCACGCTCGAGTTCTGGCACACGTATGCACTCGAGTCGAACTACGACTTGGGCTACCTCGAATACTCGGTGAACGGCGGCGCTACCTGGGCGCAAGCCGCCAGCTTTACCGGCACCAGCGCCGAGTGGACCAACCCCCGGACGGCCATGCCTGCTCTCGACGCCCAGCCCGACGCCCGCTTCCGCTTTCGCATCAAGACCGATGGTACCGGGGTGGACCGCGATGGCTGGCACGTCGACGACGTACATCTCTACGGCTCCGGGCCCTCTTGCGTGCCGGCCCAGGCGCCTGTCGCCGCCTTTACCAGCTCGAGCCCTGTCGCGCTGGGCGAGCCGGTGTTCTTTACCAACTACACCGTGGGCACCGAGCCGCTCGACTATCTGTGGAATTTTGGCGATGGCACCGGCACCTCCACCGAGCGTGACCCGGCCTACACCTACGCTTCGGCCGGCACCTTTGTCGTCACGCTGGCCGCCACCAACACCGAAGGGACCGACACGGTCACCGGCACCGTCGAGGTGCTCGCCTGCGAGCCGGTCACGGGCGTCGAGCTGTCCCTCGTCACCGCCGGTCCGGTCGTCGCCGGACAGGAGGTGGCACTTCGCGCTCAGGTCTATCCGGCCACCGCGGCCACGCCCTTTAGCTACACGCTCGACTTGGGCGACCTGACCCCACCCGTTGTCGACATGAGCCCGGGCGGGTCCACGACCGTGACCCACACGTTTGCCAGCGCCGGGACGTACACGGCCACGGTCGCGGCCTGGAACTGCGATATGGCTCCGGCTGAGGCAGTGACCGGTACGTTGTTGATTGTGGTGGACGAGCCCGCCGTCTACTATTCTGTCTACCTGCCCGTGGTTCACCGCGGGCAATAGCGCTGTGCAGCGGTATCGTCCAAGTCGGGGCGGCATGTGGGGCGGATTGCCAATCGGCCCTACATGTCACAGGTGGTATCGGATCTGACCATGTGACGCTGGCGGCGGGGCCTCTGCCCCGCGCCGAAACTGCAATAGAATGAAGGGAGAGTTCGATGACGAAAAGTCGGAGCGTCCTGTTTCTGCTCCTCGTAGCGGTGCTCACGCTGACCAGCCTCTGGTCGGCCGGCGCCCCATTAGCGGCGGAAGGGCCGGCACCGGGCACGCCCCCTGGCGACGGGCCGTGGGTGGTGCGTGCCTACTATACCGATCCACGTTTGGTGGCCGAGGTCGCCGCCTGGACCGAGCCGTGGGAGGTGCGTCCAGATGAGGGTTACGTCGTCGTCGACGTCGACCGTGCCGGCTATGCGCGACTTTTCGACCTCGGCTTTCGGGTCGAAATCGACGAGGCGCTGACCAAGCAGCTCACCGAGCCGCGTGCCTACCTCGAAGGCCAGATCGACGGCATCCCCGGCTATCCCTGCTACCGGACGGTAGAGGAGACCTTTACCACGGCCACCCAGATCGTCGCCGAGTATCCCGACCTGGCCGCCTGGATTGACATGGGCGACTCCTGGGAAAAAGTGACGGCAGGCGGCCTCCCCGGCTACGACATGATGGTCCTGCGCCTGACCAATGCCAACGTGCCCGGCCCCAAGCCCAAGCTCTTTGTCATGGCCGCCATTCATGCCCGCGAATACACCACCGCCGAGCTGGTTACCCGCTTTGCCGAGTACCTGGTTGAGAATTACGACGTCGATCCCGACGCCACCTGGCTGCTCGACCATCACGAGATCCACCTCCTGCTCCAATCCAACCCCGATGGCCGCAAAAAGGCCGAGGCAGGGCTCTCGTGGCGCAAAAACACCAACGGGAACTATTGCGGCCCCACATCCAACTACCGAGGCGCCGACCTGAACCGGAACTATCCCTTCCAGTGGGGCTGCTGTGGTGGGTCGAGCGGCGATCCGTGCGACTCTCTCTATCGTGGCCCCTTTGCCAACTCGGAGCCCGAGACACAGGCCGTTGTCGCCTATGTGACCAGCGAGTTTCCCGACCAGCGCAACGACGACCTCGTGTCGCCTGCCCCCGACGACGCCATGGGCATCTTTCTCGACATCCACAGCTACAGCGAGCTCGTCATGTGGTCGTGGGGGTTTACGGCTTCTCCGGCGCCGAACAGCACCCAGCTCCAGACCCTCGGGCGCAAGTTTGCCTACTCTAACGACTATATGCCCCAGCAGGCGATGCAGCTCTACCCCACCGACGGCACCACCGACGACTGGGCCTATGGCCGCCTCGGCCTGGCGAGCTACTGCTTCGAGCTCGGCACTACGTTCTTTCAGGACTGCGGCAGCTTTGAGAGCACGATCTATCCCGATAACATGAGCGCCCTGATCTATGCCGCCAAAGCGGCGCGCACCCCCTACATGACCCCCGCCGGCCCCGATGCCCTGACGGTGACCGCGATCCCCGGCGGCGTGCTCCCCGGCGAGCCGGTCGCGCTTACCGCCGTCGTCGATGACACCCGTTACAGCGCGAACAATGGCACTGAGCCTTCCCAGAACGTTAGCGCCGCCGAGTACTATATCGACGTCCCGCCCTGGGTCACCACCACCACCCCCATCGCCTATCCCATGACTGCCGTCGACGGGGCGTTCAATGAAACCATCGAAGATGTCGAGGCCACCCTCGACACCTCCGCGCTCGGTATGGGCAGGCACATCATCTATGTACGCGGCCAGGACGCGGCGGGCAACTGGGGCGCTGTGAGCGCGGCCTTTCTCTACGTGCTCGACCCTGTGCTCGCGCCCGCGATCCAGGGTACGGTGCTCGACGTGACCACCGGTACCCCTCTCGCCGCCACGGTCAGCGCCGGTCCCTTCCAGGCCACCACCGACCCCGACACCGGCTTCTATCACATGGCCGTCCTGAGTGGCACGTACGACGTCACCGCGACCGCTGTCGACCACGCTTCACAGACGGTCGAGGACATCGTAGCGCAAGATGGCGAGATCGTCGTACAGGACTTTACCCTGATGAGCGTGTGCGCGATCTGGGCCGACGACGTCGAGTCGGGCACCGTGGGCTGGACGGCTCAGACGGGCAGCCAGTGGGCTACCACCACTACCCAGTCGCACAGCCCCACCCATTCCTGGACCGATAGCCCCGGTGGCAACTATGGCAACAACTGGAACTACTGGCTCATGGCTCCTGCAGTGGATCTCTCCGGCGCCAGCGGCACCACGCTCAGCTTCTGGCACCGTTACGTTCTTGAGAGCGGTTGGGACTATGGCTACGTCGAGTACTCGGCCGACGGCGGCCCATGGACGAGCGTGGCCACCTATAACGGGCAGCAACTGTCGTGGGGGCAATCGACCCTCTCCCTGCCTGCCCTCGACGGTGTGGCCAACGCGCGTTTCCGCTTCCGCATCACGACCGACACTAACACTACCTATGATGGCTGGTATCTCGATGATTTCGAGGTCCGCGCCGCCTCGCCCGCCTGCGCCACACCTCTCGCGCCCTCTGCCGCCTTTACCAGCAACAGCCCTGTCGTGCTCGGCGAGCCGGTCTCTTTCACCAACCTGACTACCGGCACCCTGCCCATCTCGTTCCTGTGGGACTTGGGCGACGGCCTTGGCGCCTCGACCGAAAAGGACCCAGTCTACACCTACGCCTCCCCTGGCACCTTCACCGTCAGCCTGGAAGCCACCAATGCCGTCGGCACCGACTCGGTCACGGGCACCGTGGTAGTCTTGCCGTCGACCTGCGTCACGGTCACCAACGTCGAGCTGTCGCTCCTGACGCCGGGTGAGCTGGAGCCGGGGCAGGAGGTCGAGATCGGTGTCGAGCTGGAGCCGGCGTTCGCGACGGCGCCCTTTAGTTACACCGTCGACTTTGGCGATGGGAGCGCCGAGGACGACACCGCGGCCGAGGCATCGTTCACGCTCGGGCACGTTTACACCCAGCCCGGCACCTACACCGTCTCCATCGCTGCCTGGAACTGCGCCCTCGACCCGCTCGATGCCGTCACCGCTTCCCTGACCGTCACCGTTGTCGAGCCGTGTGAGGGGCTGGCATCTGTCACCCTGTCGCCCCTCACCCCGATGCCGGCCTACCTCGCCAATCCGGTGGAGTTTGGCGTCGAGCTGGCACCGCCCACGGCCACTGCCCCCTATAGCTACAGCGTCGACTCTGGCGACGGGATCGTCGAGGACGGCGCCGCAGCCCAGGTGTCCTTCACGCTCCAGCACGTTTACACCCAGCCCGGCACCTACACCGTCTCTATCGACGCCTGGAACTGCGACATGGATCCGCTCGGGGCTGTGACCGATTCCGTGACTGTTTCCGTGAGCGACGTGTGTGTCACCGCCGTCAGCGCGACCCTGTCGTTGATCACGCCGCCGCCTGCCTTCGCCGGCATGCCCGTCGAGCTGAGCATCAGCCTCGCTCCCGTGAATGCCACGCCGCCCTTTAGTTACACCGTCGACCTGGGCGACGGCTCGATCCTTCAGGGTCTGGCTTCTGCTGCGCCCTTTACCGTCGAACACAGCTACGCGCAGGCCGGATCGTATACGGTGACGATCTATATCTCTAACTGTGGCGCCACCGCGCCGATCTCGGACGTGCTGACCCTGGACGTTGCCGTCCTCCATCGCACGTACCTGCCGATCGTCCTCAAGTAGCACTTGCATCGGCCATGGCAGCGTGCGGGCTCGCCCCGCACGCTGCCATCTCCTTCTGCCGCCGAGCTGCGGCGGGTCTATTATGTCGCTGCCATCCTGGGCGGGCCGAGGCCGCGGGCCGATTTGACCTGCCTCTGTCCGTATGCTATACTAATTTCACTACCGACAACGCTGCCTGTCACCGTGCGCTCTCGAATCGGATTGACGACGTAGAACTATGCCGGAGGGAGTCTTTGATCGCTAGCAGAGATCTGGAGCTGTTGGAGTCGTTTGACGGGAATGGAGATGTTTTGCTCACCGCATACCTGCAGTTGGATACCCCGGAGCACCGCAGATCAGCGTATGGCGAGTTTCTAGAGCTGGCGCGCGCGCGCCTGGATGCGAGTGAGCATCGCTCCGAATATCGGCAGGCACTCGAAGAAGACATCGAGATCGTCGGCCTCTACCTGAAATCCAATAGCCAGGGTACCCGGCGCCATCCTGGCCTCGCCATCTTTTCGTGCGCTGCCCGGCTCTTCTGGCGCGCGTATCCATTGCCCGTAGCCCTCACCAACCGGGTCGAGGTCGGTCGCCGCTTTGACGTCCAGCCGCTCAAAGAGATCGTGGGCGCTCTGGTCCACTGATCGTCCGATCGCAACTACTGACGAGGGGGAGAGCCATCTCCCCCTTTTTTTCTGCACCGGTGGATTTATCCGCCGGCTGGTTCATCCGCCGCCGGCTGGTTCATGCGCCGCCGGCTGATTTATCCGCCGCCGGCTGATTTATCCGCCGCTTTGACTTGTCTCCTGCTTTCGCCTGTGTTATACTCCCCCTCACTTTGGAGGGCCGAATATGAAGCCAGAAGCGATTATCGACCGGGTTCTCGTGGACGAGTCCAGCCTGCGTCAGCGCGTGTCCGAGCTGGCGCGCACCATCTCTGCCGACTACCAGGGCAGGGACCTCGTGCTGGTGTGTGTTCTGAAGGGCGGAGTCACCTTTCTCACCGACCTTATGCGCCAGATCACCGTGCCCCACGAAGTCGAGTTCATGGCCATCTCGAGCTATGGCTCGGGCCGGCGTGAAAGCAGCGGCGCGGTGCGGCTCATCATGGATCTCAAGCACGACATCGCCGGGCGTGACGTGCTCCTGATCGAGGACATTGTCGACAGTGGGCAGACCATG
>DATHUZ010000553.1:0-2896 GCA_035461725.1 Anaerolineae bacterium | reverse complement strand
ACCTGTTTTCGGGCACGATCCGCGAGAATATCCGCTATGGGCGGCTGGACGCAAATGATGAGGAGATCGAAGAGGCGGCGCAACTGGCTGGGGCACATGATTTCATCGTGGAGTTGGAAAAGGGCTATGATGAGGAAGTGGGCGAGGGTGGCAACCTGCTGTCTGTCGGGCAGAAGCAGTTAATCAGCCTGGCGCGTGCCGTGCTGGCCCAGCCGGAGATTTTCATCATGGACGAGGCGACGAGCTCTGTCGACACGCTCACCGAGGACCTGATCCAGCGCGGCATGGAGGCAGTGATGCGCGACCGCACCAGCTTTGTGATCGCCCACCGCCTGTCGACGATCAAGCGCGCCGACCGCATCCTCGTCATCGAAAAGGGGCAGATCGTCGAGATGGGCAGCCACGCCGAGCTGCTGCGCAGGCGCGGCCACTACCACCGCCTCTACACGCGCCAGTTCCGTCAGAAGCTCGAGCAGGAGTACGATCCGTATCAAGTGCCGGCGCCGGCGCCGGTGTGAGCGCGATGGTGACACACGGATTCACACAGGATCTTCAGGCTCTTCTCTACGAGTCTCCCACTGCCTCTGTGGATCTCTGCGACCAGATAGGGAGTAAAGCATGACAGATCGAGTAAAAGGGCTATTCCGAAAAAGTGGAGGCGGCGCAGGCACGTTGTACAACCCCGAGCAGCCGGGCGTCGAGATCCGCGTGCCGGCGCAGCTCGTGCGCCAGCATGCCCTCGTCGAGGGGGCCTCGGTAGTAGGAGACGCGCGCGACGCCAAAGGTGGAAGCGAGCTAGAGAGCGTCGAGTCGATTTGCGGGCTGCCGCCGGACCAGTTCAAGAATCGGATCCCGTTCGACAGGCTGGTGCCGATCTCGGCCGAAGAGCGCTTTCCACTCGACAAGAGCGACGAGCCGGCGATGCGCATCATCGACCTCGTCGCCCCGATCGGCAAGGGCACGCGCGGGCTAATCGTGTCGCCGCCCAAGGCAGGCAAGACGATGCTCCTGGAGCAGCTCGCCCAGGCGATCCGCGCCGGCGACCCCGATGTGCGCATCGTGATGCTGCTGGTGGACGAGCGGCCCGAAGAGGTGACCTTCTTCCGGCGCGCCGTCGACGCCGAGGTGTTTGCCAGCTCGAGCGACAGGCCGATGCGCGAGCACGTGGGCCTGTCGGAGCTGATGATGGCACACATCCGGGCCGAGCTCGAGTGTGGGCACGACGTGGTGGTGCTGCTCGACAGCCTGACGCGCATGACACGCACCTACAACCTGCAGGGCTCGGGGCGTGGGCGCGGGCGGTCGCTGTCGGGCGGGCTGGAGGCAGGCGCCACCGAGATCCCGCGCCGCTTTTTCGGAGTGGCACGCAACGTGGAGAACGGCGGGTCGGTGACGATCGTAGCAACGGTGCTGGTAGACACCGGCTCGCGGCTCGACCAGGTCGTGTTCGAAGAGTTCAAGGGCACGGGCAACAGCGAGATCGTGCTCGACCGCGAGCTGGCCGAGGCACGCATCTTTCCCGCGATCAACATCCGGGCCAGCGGCACGCGCCGCGATGAGCTGCTCTACGAGGACGACGTCTACCGCCGCCTGACCAAGCTGCGGCGTGCACTCGTGGAAAAGTCGACCCGCGATGCGCTGATGACTCTGTTGCAGCTCCTCGAAAAATATCCGACGAACGAGGCCCTGCTGGCCCAGATCCCGGCCTAGACCTTCAGATCCTGGCGCAGTGAGAGATACTCCTCGCGGCTGATCTCGCCGCGTGCGTACCGCCGGCGTGCAAGCTCGAGGGGATCCCCTTCGGTCACCGTGGCGCTGCCGGTGTCCGACGGCAGATCACGCGCCTGCATGATGATCCAGTAGACGAGGGTGTGACAAAATCGTCGATTTGTGCTAAGATCGCCACCCTGAAGTGCAAGGTGTCTTGCGGAGCTGCTGGAGGAAATGGTGAGGGATACACAATCGATCCGGGTCATCCTGGCCGACGATCATGCCGTCGTGCGCAAGGGCATCCGCGAGTTCCTGGAGGAGAGCGGCGACATCCAGGTCGTAGCCGAAGCCGCGGACGGAGCCGAGGCGGTCGACCTGGTCGCCCATTTCCGGCCCGACGTGGCCGTGCTCGACATCCAGATGCCGCGCCTGACAGGCATCGAGGCGACCCGGCGGATCAAGAGTGAGCACCCCGACGTGCGGGTGCTGATCCTGACCGCATACGACGACGCGCCCTACATCTTTGCCCTGCTCCAGGCGGGTGCCGCCGGCTATGTGCTCAAGACCGCCGGCTCCGCCGAGTTGGTACGCGCCGTGCACGCGGTCTATCGAGGGGAATCGGCCCTCGACCCTGCCGTCGCTCAGAAGGTCGTGCAGCAGTTGACCTCGGGGCGACCTGGCAGCGCCGGCGCGCCCACGGAGCCTTTGACGGCGCGCGAGATAGAGGTGCTGAGCCTGGCGGCGAGAGGTCTGACCAACAAGGCCATTGGCCAGTCATTGAGCATCAGCGACAGGACGGTGCAGGGCCATCTGGCCAATATTTATGGCAAGCTCGGCGTCGGCAGTCGTACCGAGGCGGTAACAGAGGCGATCCGGCAGGGCTGGATTGTGATCGAATAACCGGCTCGTGGGTTGCCAGATTGGTGAACTCGTAGACAGGGGATAGGTAGGGTAGATTGGTGGGTCGGGGATTGGGACGGCGCTGGCGTGGGCTGCGGGTGCAGATCGTGCTCTGGATGGTCGTGCCTCTGACGCTGGTGTTGATCGGCGTGGCGTTTACCGGCGTGTACAGCCACGAGCAGGCGATGCGCGAGCTGGTGCAGGAGCGAGATCGAGCGTTGGCCATCGTCAGCGCCGGCCAGGTGCGCGACCTGGTGCAGGCGCGTGTGTCGGCACTGGAAGAGAT
>DATHUZ010000552.1:0-2529 GCA_035461725.1 Anaerolineae bacterium | reverse complement strand
GGGCTGCGCTACACAACTCCCACCCGCCGACTGTCATAAATTCGGAGCATATTCTCCACCCGCTCCGGCTCGAGTTGCCCGCGCAGTGTCGGCGTCTCGTAGAAGCGTGCCGGCACCTGCTCGGCTCGTGCCTGGAAGCCGAGCCTGTCACGAAGCCGGATGCGCTCCCAGTAGATGCGCGCACCCATCGCCTGCAGCGCTTCGGGGCTGCGCTCGATGCCGACGCTGGCCAGGGCCTGGCTGATTGTACCGAGATCATACACCCCGCGCGCAAAGAGGCAGACGGCGACGCACGTCTGCACGATCCGCTCCGCTTCCTCGACAATGATCTTGTCGACGATGGCCTCGTCGGTATAAGGTTCCAGCTTCTGGTCGATGCCATAGCCCGCGTTGTCGAGGTGTGAGTGCCTGGCGCCGAGCAGGTGACCGAGCACGTGGGCATAGCCGGTCCAGTAGCCGGCGATGCCCTGGCCGCCCACGGCGGCGACGAAATCCTCGCCCCCAAAGTGGCGCGCGGCCGCCACCTCTCCCTCGCCCAGCCAGTAGCCCACCTCGCTTTTGCGGCGCGCGATGAGGTCGATGGCCTGCGCATAGCGCTCGGCATCACCCCAGCGTAGATCGATGCCCTGCAACTGCTCCGGCCGGATCAGCCCACGCTCCATCGCTTCTGCGGCCCAGGCCAGCGCCGTGCCGCAGGAGATGGTATCCATGCCGGCCAGGTCGATCGCCTCGATCAGCCGCAGCACGTCGTCGCGCTGGCCGACGCCGAGCAGGCTGCCGGCGGCGTACACCAGCTCGTGGTCGTACGCCACCAGCGTGTGCTCGTACTCGTAACCGGGCGCAAAAGGCCGCTTGTAGAGGGCGATGTGGATGCAGCCGATCTGGCAGCCAGCGCAGGCGCGCTTCATGATCAGCTCGCTCTCGGCGAACGCCTCGCCGCTGATAGTGCCGGCCTCGGCAAAGTAACCCTGGCGCACGTTAAAGCTCGGCAGCGCCCCCAGCTCGTTGAGTGGCGCCACGTTGACCGCCGTGCCCACCTCGTGGTACTTGGTCATCGCATCGGTGTGCAGCACCCGATCATAGATCTCGCCGTAGGCGCGCTTGTAGGCGCGGCTGTCGGCAGGCAGGTCGATGTGCTGCCGGCCAATCACCGCCACCGCCTTTAGCTTTTTGCTGCCCAGGAGCGTCCCCAGCCCCAGGCGGCCAAAATGGCGAAAGGTATCGACGTTGACGTTGGCGGTTCGCACCAGGCGCTCGCCGGCGGGGCCGATACGCAGGATGCTCCTGTGGCCCGCCCCTTCGATCCTGTCGCGGATGGCACGCCCTGCTTCCACCGTGTCCATCCCTGCCATCGCGTCGGCGGCGCGGATCTCGACCTCGTCGCCGTCGATGACCAGGTACACCGGCCGCTCGGCCGCCCCGGCGATCACCAGCGCGTCATAGCCCGCGTAGCGTAGTGCCGACGCCAGGCTGCCGCCCGCGTGGCTCTCGCCATACTCACCCGTCAGCGGCGAGCGAAAGGTCGCCACCGTCTTGGTCACGACGGGAAAGATCGTCGTCAGCGGCCCAATCGCGAAAATCGCCGGCTGCGCCGGGTCCAATGCGTCTCGGTCGACGTGCACCAGCTCGTCGAGCAGCCTGACCGCCACTCCCGTGCCGCCCAGGTAATCGCAAAAGAGGTCCGCCCGCTCCTCGACCCTTGTCTCGCGCGTCGTCAAATTCACGTATAGAATCCGGATCACGTCACGATTCAGCACAAGCCTTCACCCCTCGACCGCCACCATCTCCAGGCAATCGTGCGGGCAAAAGCGCGCACACTGCCCACAGAACACGCACACGATTGGCCTGTCCTCTTCTTCGTCCCAGCCGATCACCTGCACGGGGCACGCCTCGACGCACTTGTGGCAGCTAATGCATTCGTCCTTCCGGTAGGTCATGCCGCGCCCGCCCGCTCGCGGGGTGAGCGCGTCGGTGGGGCACACCTCGACGCAGGGCGCCGGGTCCTCGCACGCCGTGCAGATGTTGGCCACCATCCGTCCCATTACGCCGCCCGCGCTCCGCACCTGGATGGCGCTCTTGTGCGGCGAAAAGCTCTTGTAGATCAAGCGCGCGCAGGCCATCATGCACGAGTCGCAGCCGATGCAGCGTGCCATGCGCGGCGCAGCCAGGATTTTCGGCATTCATAGCTCCTTCATCGTGCCGCGTTGGCGTCTACCGCG
This sequence comes from Anaerolineae bacterium, assembly GCA_035461725.1. GTDB lineage: Bacteria > Chloroflexota > Anaerolineae > JAAYZQ01 > JAAYZQ01 > JAFGIA01. The sequence continues at coordinate 310 of DATHUZ010000552.1, read as the reverse complement.
TACCACCACCAGTTGTTCGAGATCCCGTTTGTCTCCCCTTCCACGCGCGGCAGGTGGCGCAGCCACCAGGTGTGATGAGCACGGATGTCGCCGTTTCCCCACTCGCTGCAATCCATGCGGCGGATCTTGCCCGGAAAGTTGGGAAACTCGTACCAGTCATCGCAGTAGCTGTCGACGGGCGTGCGGTTGCCCCAGTCATAGTCGCGTTGGCTGTTCGGCGCAAAGTGCACGTTGCCGCAGTGCGCCCTGCCCGGCGCCACCTTGTCGTACTGGATAAAACGCTTCCACAGGTTGCGGTCGGGGCTGCTCC
>DATHUZ010000551.1:0-4609 GCA_035461725.1 Anaerolineae bacterium | reverse complement strand
CCTGCGCGACGGCGTGATCGCCGACTATATGGTCACCGAGGCGATGCTGCGCTACTTTATCGAAAAAGTTGCCGGCCGACTGCGTTTGTTCAAGCCGCTGATCGCGATCAGTGTTCCGGTCGGTGTTACCAGTGTCGAGAGCCGCGCGGTGCACGATGCAGCCGTCCAGGCTGGCGGCCGCGAGGCGTACCTGATCCCCGAGCCGCTGGCGGCCGCACTCGGCGCCGGCATGCCCGTCAACACACCCACCGGCAACCTCGTCGTCGACATTGGTGGCGGCACGAGTGAGGCCGCCGTCATCTCGATGAACGGCATCGTCGAGTTCTCCTCTGTCCGTGTCGGCGGGAACCGGATCGACGAGGCGATTATCAGCTACGTCAAGCGCAAGTACAACCTGATGATCGGCGAGCACACGGCCGAGGAAGTCAAGATCAGGATCGGCAGCGCCCTCCTCCTGGAAGAAGAGGTCAAGATGGAGGTGCGCGGCCGCGATCAGGTGTCCGGCCTGCCCAAGACGATCCAGGTCAGCGCCGGCGAGATTACCGAGGCGATTGCCGAGCCGCTCTCCTCTATCGTCGGGGTGGTCAAGGGGGTCCTCGAAAAGACGCCACCAGAGCTGGCCTCCGACGTCATCGACCGCGGCATCGTGATGACCGGCGGCGGCTCGCAGTTGCGCGGCTTTGACCGCCTGCTGACAAAGGAAACGGGTGTGCCCTGTTACGTCGCCGACAACCCGATCGCCTGCGTGGCGCTCGGTGCCGGCAAGGCGCTCGAGAATTACGAGGTGATCAGGCGCAGCCTGCCGACCTACTAGTTGGAAGATGGGAAGGCTGGAAGACCGGAAGGCTGGGCTGCTAACCTTCCGATTTTCCAGCCTTCCGCTGTAAGCCACTACTCCAGGTAATAGCTCATCCGCTGCAAGTGTGCCACCGGGTCGATGTACTGCACGTGCACGTCATCGGGCACGATCACCGAGATCGGCGCATAGTTCAGAATCGCTTTCACTCCCGCCGCCACCAGGTTGTCCACTACGTCCTGCGCGGCTGCAGCAGGCACGGCGACGATGCCGATCTTGACTTCCATCTCGCGCACTGTGTCGGGCAGCTCCACCATATCGCGGATCTTGCACCTGGCCAGTTGGCGCCCGATCTTTTGTGGGTTGCTATCGAACACGGCGACCACGCGAAACCCACGCCCCTCGAACCCGCCATAGTTGGCGATCGCGTGTCCCAGGTCACCCGCGCCCACCAGCACCATGTCCCACACTCTGTCGACGTTGAGGATGGCGCGCAGTTGGTCGCGCAGGTAGATCACGTCGTAGCCCATCCCCTGTTTGCCAAACTCGCCAAAGTGCGACAGATCCTTTCGAATCTGTGCCGAGCTCATCCCCAGCCGCTCCGCGAGCTCCTGGGAAGCGATCACCCGCTGGCCTTCGTCGACCATGTGCGCGAGGGCACGCAAATAGATCGGCAGGCGGCCCACGACGATCTCGGGGACCTGGTTCGCTTTTGCCTCCGACCTCTTTTCCTGTGTCATCTTGCCTCCTGCGCCCGGCGCTCTTTGTGAAAGTGCGCACATACTCTGCAAATCATACCACATTTTGTCCACAAAAGCAAACCACTACGGAAAGCAGCAAGCAGCAAGTAACCTCCTGTTGCTTGCTGCTTGCTGCTTATTATTTGGCCTTTTTCTGCAGCTCGTACAGCTTGCTGATCGCCTCAAGTGGGGTCATGGCGCTGACGTCCATCTGGCGCAGCTCGTCGAGCGCGGGGTTGGTGGTGGCAAAGAGCGGCAGTTGGTGCACCTCGATCCGGCGCGGCGTCGAGCCGGGCGCCCGCGCCTCCTGCTCCAGCTCCTTCAGGATCTCTCTCGCGCGGTTGATCACCGGCCTGGGCAGGCCGGCGAGCTGGGCGACGTGAATGCCATAGCTGCGGTCGGCGCCGCCCGGCACGATCCGCCGCAGGAAAACCACCCGGTCCTTTTCTTCCGCCACCGCCACGTTATAGTTGCGCACCCTCGGCAGCAGCTCTGAGAGCTGGGTCAGCTCGTGATAGTGGGTCGCAAAGAGCGTCTTGCAGCGCAGACGGGGGTGGTTGTGGATGTGCTCCACCACCGACCAGGCAATCGAGATGCCGTCGTAGGTGCTCGTCCCGCGCCCCACCTCGTCGAGCACGAGCAGGCTGCGCGCCGTGGCGTGGTTGAGCAGGTTCGCCGTCTCGACCATCTCGACCATGAAGGTCGACTGCCCGGCGCTGATCTCGTCCTGCGCACCGATACGCGTAAAGATGCGATCCACGACGCCGATGCGCGCCTCGTCGGCAGGCACGAACGAGCCGATCTGGGCCATCAGCACGACGAGCGCGACTTGACGTAAATAGGTGGACTTGCCGGCCATGTTTGGGCCGGTGATGATCAGGATCGATTCGTCCTCGGAAAAGCGCACATCGTTCGGCACGAACGGCTCGTCGCGGCGCGTGACCTCCACCACGGGGTGCCTGCCGGCGCTCACCTCGATACCATACTCCTCGGTGAGCCGGGGACGCACGTAGCGGTGCATCAGCGCCACTTCCGCCAGCGCGGCATACACGTCCAGCTCGGCCAGCGCGCGCGCCACGGCCACCAGCCTGCCGCCCGCCGCCGCCACCTGCTCCACCACCTGGCTGAATATCCGGCTCTCCAGCTCCTCGATCCGCTCCTCGGCATTCAGGATGAGCGACTCGTACTCTTTGAGCTCGGGGATGATATAGCGCTCGGCGTTGACGAGCGTCTGCTTGCGCACGTAATCGTCGGGCACCCTGTCGGCGTTCGCCCTGGTGATCTCCAGGTAGTAGCCGAACACCTTGTTGTAGCCCACCTTCAGGTTCTTGATGCCCGTGCGCCTGCGCTCCTCGGCTTCCAGGTTGGCCACCCACGTTTTGGCGTCGCGCGCTGCGGTCAGCACGTTGTCGAGCTCGGCCGAAAAGCCGCGGCGAATGACGCCGCCGCCGGACAGCGTGGCGGGCGGGTCGTCGACGAGCGCCTGCGCGATCAGGTCGGCCACCTCGCGGCACGGATCGAGGGCGCAGACAGAGGCAAAGAAGGGAACAGCGCCGCCCAGGCCGTCGACGGTCCCGAGGATGTCGGGCAGCGCCTCCAGCGTCTGCCGGATGCCGGTCAGGTCGCGCGGGCGGGCGATGCCCTGCACGGCGCGGCTCGCCAGCCGCTCCAGGTCCGACACGTCCTTCAGCAGCGCCCGCAGGCGCGTCCGACCGGGGGTGTCGTCGTGCAGCGCCTGCACGGCGTCAAGGCGGGCTTGGAGGCGCGCCACGTCGACCAGCGGCTCGGTTAGCCACTTGCGCAGCAGTCGTCCCCCCAGGCTGGTAACCGTCACATCGAGCACGCCGAGCAGCGAGCCCTGCACCGCCCCGCGCCGCAGCGTCTCTGTCAGCTCCAGGTTGCGCCGCGTCGACGCGTCGAGGGCCATGAATTCGGCCGTGCTGTAGGAACGCACGGCGGCGAGCTGCTCCAGCCTGCCGCGCTGCGTGTCCGCCAGGTAGTGGAGCAGCCCGCCGGCGGCGCGCACGGCCGCCGGCTGCCCACCCAGCCCAAAGCCGTCGAGGCTCGCCACCTCAAAATGGTCCATCAGCGCCTGGCGAGCCGTCTCCAGCTCGAAGGGCCAGGCGGGGCGCTCGGTGACCAATGGCCCCACGCCCTGCTGTCCATTGCTGCCCGTGCCGGCCGGCACCTCGTCGAGCGCCAGCTCGGCGCGGACGACCGCCGGCTGCGGCGTGACGATCTCTGCCGGGGCAAGGCGATCCAGCTCCTCGGCCAACAGGTGCGCTGCGCGCGGGCCGGCGAATTGGGTGGCGGCGAACTCGCCCGTGGTGATGTCGGCGTACGCCAGCCCGGCGCGCTCGCCGTCGACCACGGCGGCGGCGAGATAGTTGTTGCGCCGCTCGTCGAGCAGCGACGGCTCGACCACGGTGCCGGGCGTCACCACGCGTACCACCTCGCGCTCAACCAGCTCGTTGCTCGTCACCTCACCCACCTGCTCGACGATGGCGACGCGGTGGCCCGCCTGGATGAGCCGCGCGATGTACCCTTCTACCGAGTGGTAGGGCACGCCGGCGAGCGGCACACGCTGGTCCTTGCCCACGGGACGGGAGGTGAGCACGATGTCGCACACCTGGGCCACCAGCCGGGCGTCGTCGTCGAACGTCTCGTAAAAGTCGCCCAGCCGGAAAAAGACGATCGTGTCGGGATATTGTTTTTTGATGCGCAGGTACTGCCGGCGCATGGGTGTCGTCATGCTGTCTGCCCCTCCTCGTCGCCGGTGGTGCAAGAGATTGGCCACGTCATTGTACCACTACTGTCCGCGTACCGCAAACCAGGCCACTTGTCGCTGTTGTTTCAATCAGAAGCTTGACGAACACTCCACTTTGTAGTATAGTGCAGTCCGGTTGGAGAAACGATGGCGATCTGGGGCGGAGAACCAGTGACAGAAGGAAGTGAGCATGGCTATTCAAATTATCGATGAGCAGCCTGTGCGACGAATTAAGCGGATTGCCCGGCGAGAGCGGCGCGATTTTGGTATGATCCGTCCAAAGCACTGCGATCATTTTGACATAAT
>DATHUZ010000550.1:0-2085 GCA_035461725.1 Anaerolineae bacterium | reverse complement strand
CGGACGACCTGGCGGCGGTATACGACATCTTTGACGTCTACTATGAAAAGGTCGACGTGCCGCAGAGTGCCCTCGGCTACTTGATCGATCACACGGCCACGGCGTTCGTGATCGACCCAGCTGGGATGTGGCGCTTGCGCGAGACGTACGGCACGCCGGTCGAGGACATTGTGCACGATGTGAGGGAGATGCTCAAGTAACGAGTGGCAGGTGATAGTGAGAGAGAGGGCGGGATGAGCGCAGGGGCTCGAGTGGACATTGATGTGTCAGGGCTCGTGGTTGAGGCACAGCCGGTGGCGCGCGCCTGTGCCGAGATCTACCTGCGGCACGTGGGGGCCTGGTTCGTCGGGCTCCTCGCCCATGGATCGGCGGTCAAGGGGGGATTCATTCCGGGGTGCAGCGACCTCGATATGCAGCTCTACCTCGACGACGCGGCCTATTCGTGGCATGGGCAGTTGCCACTCGAGATTGGATTCGCCGTCAGGCGTGAGCTGGAAGCGGTGGACCTGGGCCCCTTCCGCTACGTGCAGTGTTATCCCCGTCGCGTGCACGTCGAGCCGGGGTGGGTGGGGCCAATCCCAGGCGCGTATCACCTCATCGCGGGCCGGCTGCCCATCCCTGCGGCCACCGCCGCCGACCTGCTCGAGTCCGCCCGCCGTGCGCTCGACACGCTCGACCCGGCGCCGCGCCACCTGATGGGCAAGCTGCTCGGACACGGCAGCGAGCGCCTGGCGCGCAGCCTGCGCCTCCTCTGCACCGAGGTGTGGCCTGCCGTCTACCAGGTGCTCGCGCTGCACGAGTGCGAGCCCCTCGCCACCTGGCAGCTTAACAAGGTCGAGGCGATCCGGCGCCTGCCCGCCGGCGTGCGGCCGGCCGCGGAGCGTTTCTACGCCGCCGTCCGCGCCTACTACCCGGCCGAGGACTCGCTCGAGGGCGCCCTCGATCTCATCTCGGCCGGCGTCTACACACTGGAAAGCGCCACCCCCTGGTGGGCACGGATCTCGGCAACGGAGGCCAAGCTTGCTATGCAAGCCGCTTGCTCGGGGGAGCTTTCACCCTGAGCGCGCCCTTCCCAAGCAAGCTCGGGCCTCCAGAACGACATGGAGGGGAAAGGTGAACTATAAACGGCTGGTTATCTGCTTTCTGGCCTTGCTGAGCATCGTGGCCTTGTCGGCCTGCGGTGCCAGCTCCGGTTCGGACCTGGTCATCGACGAAGTGTGGGCACGGCCGGCCATGGTCGCAGCCGGCGCGATGGCCGGCTCTGGCGGCATGGGCGCGGCCGGCACCGGCGCCGTCTTTATGCGCATCGCCAACGACACGGGCGAGGCCGATCGCCTGGTGGGCGGCACCACCGACGTCGCCCAGGCCGTCGAGATCCACGAGACCGTGATGGAGGGCGAGGTGATGCGCATGCAGATGCTGCCGCAGGGGCTCGACATCCCTGCCGGTGGCGAGGTTTTACTCAAGCCCGGCAGCTACCACGTCATGCTCATCGGCATGCAGCGCGACCTGGTCGTGGGCGACACGTTCGAGATCGAGCTCAACTTTGAGAAGGCGGGATCGAGGGTGGTCACGGTGCAGATCAGGGAGATGTAGAGGCTGGTGGAAGATTGGAAGGCTGGAAGGTTGGATGGCTGGAGATTCGTGACTCGTAGATGCATAGATTCGGAATTCGAATCTATGAAGCACGTTCTGCTGCTGTCGGCTTGCTGCCTGGTCCTCTTTCTGGTCACCGGCTGCCAGAGGGGTGGGCGTGACCTGGCCGATGTGGCGGTGGAGCTAGAGATCGAGCCGCAGCCCGTGCGTGTGGGGCTGGCCACCGTGCGGGTGGCCCTCTCCGATGAGGCGGGGCAGGCGATCGAAGGGGCGCAGGTCGAGATCGAGGGCAACATGAGCCACGCCGGCATGGTACCCGTCTTTTCCGCCGCGCGCGAGGCGGCGCCTGGACGCTACGAGGCGCAGCTCGAGTTCACCATGGGCGGCGACTGGTTCATCGTGGTACGCGTGGACCTGCCCGACAGGCGGTCGCTCGAGCGCACGTTCGACGTGCGCGGGGTGGATATTTCCTGCCTCGACACGCCGGAG
>DATHUZ010000549.1:0-12425 GCA_035461725.1 Anaerolineae bacterium | reverse complement strand
GCGCGGGTGGGCACGGCGGTGCGGACCAGGTCGTCGCCGCGCACGCTGTAGGTGACCAAGGGGCGGTTGTCCTTGATCGCGGGACCACGCTGCTTGACCGTCAGAGTCAGGATGTGGGCGCCGCCCTCGGACATGTGCACGCGCTGGTAGGCCGGACGCTTTTCAAAGGCCATATCGGCGACGAACTTGGCATAGCCATAGATCGCCCGCCCGGCGTCGCGCGCGACGAGCGAGGTGACGGGCAGGTGGAGGACGAAACCGCCCCAGCCAGGGTAGCGCGCTTCGAGGGCGAGCGGCAGAAGCGGCGGGGCGGCGGCGCCCAGGGTGCAGGGGAGGGCGATGCCCACCTCGCCGTAGGGGCCCACACCCGTCTCGTGATAGTTGAAGGCGATGACGGCGACGGTGGCGCGGCCGTCGGGCAGGGTGACGGGGTGGAGGTCGCGCGAGGCGAGCGCGGCGCGCACCGGCTCGAGCGCGGCGCCGAAAATGCCCATAAAGCAGTCGTCGCGGTAGTACATGATCGGCAGGTCGACGCGGGCCGAGCCGACGTCGACGCCCAGCTCGGTGGGACCTGTCCACTCGACGAAAGTCTCGTCGGCGCCGGGCGCGAGGCCAAGGAGGGCGCGCACCCCGGCGTAGCCGAGCGCGGCGGCGCCGGCGACGAGGAGTGGGGGTGGCAGGGACGATCGTTTGCGTTTCATGATACAGCCTCCATTCGGGAATGCACGGCTGGCGCCGTTACTACGAACGGGGAGCGGTGCCGGCCTGGTCGCGGAGCCAGCGGATGCCGGTGGCGGCGCCGTTGCTGAGAAAGTTCAGGTCACTCGAGTAGCAGATGAGCTGCATGCCGCGCTGCTGCCAGCGGGCGAGCCACTCGAGGTTGGCGACGTGGATGCCGCAGGGCAGGCCACGCGCCTGGCAGGCGTCGAGCACGCGCTGGATGGGCGCCTCGAGAGCGGCGAGCTGGTCGGCGGCGCGCACGCCCAGGCTGAGCGCCATGTCGTTGGGGCCGATCAGGGCGGCGCCGACGCCGGGCACGGAAAGAAGGTCGTCGATCTCTTTGACGGCCTGGGCGCGCTCGATCTGGAGGATGATCAGGTTCTCGCGGTTGGCCGACTCGGTAAAGAGCCACTCGTTCTCGGACTGGAAATCGTTGTGGCCCTTGTTGACCGAGCAGCCGCGCTGGCCGAGGGGAGGATAGAGCGCCGACTGGACGATGTACTCGACCTGGGCTCGTGTCTCAACACGGGGGATCATGATGCCCTGGGCACCGAGGTCGAGAAAGCGGGCGATCAGGTGGTATTGGGCGTCGGGCACGCGCACCAGGGGTGTGATGCCTGACAGGCGGGCGACGCGCACCATGTCGGCGACGGTCTCGAAGGTGAAGGGGCCGTGCTCGGCGTCGAAAAAGAGAAAATCGCAGCCGGCGTGGGCCATGATCTGGGAGATCGACGGGTTGCGCACCTCCTGGATCATGGTGCCGTAGGCGGTGTGGCCCCCAGCAAGCAGGGCGCGCAGTTGGTTTGGTTTCATTTTGTCCATACCTCCGGGTTCGCCAGGTATTCGGGGCGCTGGCCGCGCAGAACACGCACCACGTCGGCTACGGCGGTCAGGCCCATGCGCTCGCGGCCTTCGTGCGTGCAGCTCGCGACGTGGGGAGTCAGAACCACCCGATCCGACGCCAGGAGTGGATGGTTGGGCGGCGGCGGCTGCGGATCATAGACGTCGAGCCCCACACCACCGAGGTGGCCCGATTCGACGGCCTCGATCAGCGCTGCGGCGTCGACGATCGGGCCGCGTGACGTGTTGATCAGGATGGCGCCTGGTTTCATGGCGCGCAGCACATCGCGGCTGACGAGCGAGAGGGTATCGGGGGCAAGCGGGACGTGGACGGTGAGAACGTCGACGCGGCGGGCAAGCTCGACCAGGTCGGAGACGTATTCGGCGCCCCAGACCACGATCTCGTTTGGGCCGAGGTAGGGATCGTAGACGTGAATCGCCATGTGGAGCGCGGCGCGGCACATCTCGGCGAGGCGGCGGCCGATGCGGCCAAACCCGACGAGGCCAAGCGCCTTGCCGTCCAGCTCGTGCCCCATCGCCTCGGGCCGGTCACGCAGCGCGAAATCGCCGCTGCGCACAGCGCGATCGAGCTGGGGCAGGCGGCGGGCGGCGGCGAGCATCAGAAGCAGAGCGTGCTCGGCCGTCGACTCGGTGGGACCATAGGGTGTGTAGGTGACGGGGATGCCGCGCGCCGTGGCGGCGGCGAGGTCGACAGTGTCGACGCCGGCACCGTGCCGAGCAATGACCTCCAGGCCAGGTGCCAGGTCAAGCTCGGCGGCGCCGACCGGCAGGCCGGCGCCGAGGATGATGGCGTGCACACCGGGCAGGAGGGCACGCACCTCATCTTCCGGCGCGGTCCAGGGTGTGAGCAGATCCACGACCTCTCCCCGCAACCGCTCCAGTGCCACCGGGTGGATCGGCTTGTTGACCAGTACGGTCTTGGCGAGCAAGACTTGGTCGAGCACGATCAGATCTCTTCCACCCCGAGTGGGAACCTCGACAGCGGCTCGCACCCATCTTCTGTGATCAGGATCGGGTTCTCGTAGCGAAAGCCGATCTCTTCTTCCGGGCAGGCGTACTGCATGGGGCAGATCAGCATCTCGCCAGGCCGGTACTCGTGCTCGGGGTTGGTCCAGTAGGGGAAGGGGCCGTCGTTCAGGCCGATGCGCCACTCGTCACCCATCAGGCCGATGCCGTGCTCAAAGCCGGGGACCATATAGTCGGCAAAGCCGCCCTCTTCCATGAAATCGAACATGGTGTCGGCCAGGCTCGACGGGGTGACACCGGGCTGGTAGGCCGCGAGGCAGTGCTCGACGGCGCTCACAAAGTTGCGCGCGTGCCAGTGTTGGCGCTCGGTGGCCGGGCCGAGCAGGTAGTTGTGGGCGTGGTCGCCCAGGCCGAGCCGGAACATGGCATGCAGGTCGACCATGAGCGGCTCGCCGGGGCGCAGGGCGCGGCGGGAGGCGGGGGTGCAGGCGCCGGCTGCGAGGCCGGTGCGGTAGCCCGACGCGATCTCGTTGCCGCCGGTGAAGGACCACTCCCACTCGCTGCCCGCCTTGCGCATGGCATAACTGGCCAGGCCGGCGATCTCGGTCTCGGTCATGCCCTGGTAGCCGCCGTGGCAGATGGCCTCGTACACGGCCTGATGCCCCACGTCGACCATCCGCGACGCCTCGCGAAAGCGGTTGATCGTGCCGGGGTCCTTGATCAGTGACAGGCGGTCGACCAGGTCGTGGGCGTTCTGCAGGCGGGCGCCGGGCAGGGCCGCGTTCAGCGCCTCAAACTCGTAGTGGGTCAGGTTGCCCTCGGGCAGGTAGGTCGCCGTGCCGGTCTCGAACCCGACCACGCCCCTGCCGCCGGGCAGGTGGGGCGCGATCAGCGTGCGGAGGACCGACACCTGGTCCTGCCCACCCATGGGGCCGTAGCCGAGGACGTGCTCCTCGTCGAGCCACGAATCGTCGGCGGCGCGGGCGGCGTCGATCAGAAAGGTGATGGCGGTGGGCAGGCCGTGGGGCGGGACGACGACGAAGGAGCGCCAGGGAAAGAAGGCATCGGTGAGCCACGACAGGGTGCGCAGGCGCGAGCCGAGGTAGACGTCGATACCCGCCTCGGCCATGGCGACCTGGAGCGCGCGCACGCGCGCCGCAAAGTCGATGAAATAGGGATCACTCGGCTGGGTCACGGGACCTCCTTAATAGACCGTCGGGATGGTGGCGAGCACCTCGTTGAGGCGGTCGACCACGGGCGCCAGGCGCAGCGCCTTGACCAGGTTGCCCTTGAGGGTCATCTTGCCGGACATGAGGGCGGCGCGCGCCTTGAGCTCGGCGCGAGAGATGCGCGCAAAGGTGTCATAATCGGCGGTGATGGTAAACTCGGCGTCGCGCGGCGTGCCCTCCTCGAGCGACAATTCGGTCACCACCCCATCGACCACGTTGTAGTAGAGCGCCCGGTCGGCACCGTCGGGGCAGGCGGTATAGACGGTGAGCATCGACGAGGTGAGGCGTTTCAGCATCTCGGGCGTCAGCTCGGCGCACAGGCGCCGGCCGGCCTCGGCGACCCAGGCAGGACTGAGGTACACAAGCTCTTCAGACACGGTCCCTCCTTTCAGATCCGAGACGCGGCGTGGCGTCACGCCGCGAGAAAGAGGCCCACGGCCATCAGCGCGGGCGTGAGAATGTCGATCAGCACGTTACGGGCCAGGTAGGGCACCAGCCTGTCGATCTGGTCGGCGTGGCGGTAGGCGCCACGGGCGGTGACGAAGGCCAGGGGCAGGGTGAGCAGGCCGAGAAGGGCGGCGGCGGGCAGGTAGCCGAGGGCCCAGCCGGCGACGATCGACAGGTAGGCGCCGAGCAGGAAGGCGGCATAGACCAGGCTGCTGCGCTGGCGGCCGATGAGGATCGGGTAGTGGCGCCGGCCGACGCTGCGATCGGGCTCGACGTCGGGGAACTGGTTGATGAGGAGCAGGTTGCTGACGAGGAAAAAGGGCACGAGCGAAGCGAAAAAGGCGGGCCAGGAGTAGTGGCCGGTGAGCACAAAGTCGGTGCCCATGACCATGAAGGTGCCAAAGCCGAGGCCGGGCGCGATGAGGCAGAGGAAGGGGTGGTGGGTGAGGGTGGTGGTGTAAATGGCGATCACGAACAGGCCGAGCAGGCCGAGGGGCAGCAGGCCGAGGCCCCAGACGGTGAGAAAGTAGAGACCGACGGCGGCGGCAGTGGCCATCGACACCAGGCCGGTGGCCAGGGCGACGTTGACGGCGGCGGGGCGGGCGGCGAGGGTGCCGCTGCCGCCGCTGAAGGGAGTGGGCGTGGTGCGCAGGTCGAGGCCGGAGCGAAAGTCAGAGTATTCGTTCAGGGCGTTGACGCTGACGTGGGCGGCGAGGGCGCCGACAAAGGCGAGGACGACGTAGAACCAGTTGAGGCTGCCCATCGTCCATGCGGCAGTGCCGGCACCGAGGGCGACGCACACGGGGGGCAGGACGAGGAATGAGGGGCGCATCGGACCAAAGAGATCACCAGGCTGCTTCACCTTGTCCTCCTTTCCATCGACAGTCTGAGCAGTTGATCGCAGCCCTACGGGGCCGAGTGGGGGTGCACAGCGGCGCACCCCTATGGACTACTCGACGGCTGGCATACCGGCCCCTGTGGCCGGCTCTATTATAACGTAAGCGGGATATTCAGTCAATGCGGCCGGCGGGGTGGTGGGGTGGGTGATCGATGCGGATGGGTTTTGGAAAAACGAGAAACAAATATCGATGCCGGCACTTGAGGCCCCCAGTCACGCACGGGAAGTGGCAGGTGGGGGCAGCAATCAGTGCAGGGGGGAGGTTGAGGGGCGCCCTACGTTCCGACGTCCGCCGGGGCGCGGGGGGCATGAAATCGCCAGATTGGGTGTGATGAAGGGCTATCACGAGTAGAAACCGGCGCGAAGCCCGACGGGTGTGAAATACCAGAAACGACGCCGGGATCGTCGGGAAAATAGGCGTTGAAACTGGTAGAAGTTGTGGCGAAACATTCAAGAAGCGTAGTGAAGCGTGGTTCCGACGAGCTCGACGTGAAGCCGGGTGAGGGTGCGGGGCGGCGGCCACATTCAGTTACGTAAGGTGCAAGAGGGTAGAAGGTATTCTAACCTGGTTCCATTATACCATAGATCGGGGAAGTGTTGAGTGGTTTACGTCAGTTTATTAGGTTAAAATTTCTGCACGGCGTCGACTGCGGCAACAGCGAATTTGGAAAAGAACGAAGGAAACCTGTTGTATGGAGGCCCGGCCGTGATCGAGGAGGCTTGGTCCGGTGGACTTGGAGCTCGGGCCTCCGATTGAGTCCGTTGTCGAGATGACCGACGATTGTGAAAGACCGCACGGCTTGGGCAGCCGCGCGCCCGACTTGCACTCTCTGCGAAAGTGCGGTATAATCGTGGTGCCCCTGGTCGGCGCGCGCCGGGCAAGGCACAGGGGCCATCGAGCATCAGGCCTTACACATCCGGCACGGGGGAGGTGACAGGCAATAGGAACCGACCGGACCCGGGATTGTACCCGGGATGCTGTGTGTGACACAGCGACCGATAGGACGTCGATTTTTCACCAGGGACCGCGGGGAGCGGTTTTGGCAGTGAGCCCACACCGGCTGGCACGGTCGAGGGTGGCACGGTCAGAGACCGGCCACAGCGCGACCGGCAACAGGTGTGACCGAAAAGTTCTGTCCCCACCGTCCCGCCTCGTTGCAAGGAGATACAACAGAAGATGGCAAGCATTACGTACGAACACGTCTGGAAGCGGTACGGCGACGTCGTCGCCGTCGAGGACCTCGATATCTTTATCGAGGACAAGGAATTCCTCGTCTTCGTCGGCCCGTCGGGCTGCGGCAAGTCGACCAGCCTGCGCATGCTCGCCGGCCTGGAGGAGATCAGCGAGGGCACCATCTCCATCGGCGACCGCGTCGTCAACGACGTGCCGCCGAAGGATCGGAACATCGCCATGGTGTTCCAGAGCTATGCGCTTTATCCCCACATGTCGGTATACGACAACATGGCCTTTGGCCTGAAGCTGCGCAAGACGCCGAAACAGGAGATCGACCGCCGCGTGAAGGAAGCGGGTGGAATCCTCGGCATCGAGAACCTGCTCGACCGCAAGCCGAAGCAGCTCTCCGGCGGCCAGCGGCAGCGTGTGGCGCTCGGCCGCGCCATTGTGCGCGAGCCGGCGGTGTTCCTGATGGACGAGCCGCTGTCGAACCTCGATGCCAAGCTGCGCGTGCAGACGCGGGCCGAAATCTCCAAGCTGCACCAGCGGCTGGAGACGACGTTCATTTACGTCACGCACGACCAGACAGAGGCCATGACGATGGGCAGCCGCATCTGCGTGCTGAAAGACGGCCTGATGATGCAGATGGACTCGCCCCAGCATCTGTACGACAACCCGGACAATGTGTTCGTGGCCGGCTTTATCGGCAGCCCCGCGATGAACTTTTTCGACGTGACGCTGGTGGCGCAGGATGGCGACATGTATGTGGACGGCGGCACCTTCCGGCTGAAGCTAACGGCTGAAAAGACGCAGGCTGCCAAGCCGTACGTCGGCCGCGAGGTGATTTTCGGGGTGCGCCCCGAGGACATTCACGACCGCCAGTTCGTGCCGCCGGCCATCCACGCCGAGCCGATGACGGCGATGGTGGACGTGACCGAGCTGATGGGCAACGAGATCTTTGTCTACCTGCTGACCGGCCAGAAGCAGTACATCGCCCGTGTCGACCCGCGGACCAGCGCGCACGTCGGCAACAAGCTGGACGTGGCGATCAACATGGACAACATCCACTTGTTCGACCGAGAGACAGAGCAGGCGATCCGGTAGCAGCAAGCAGCAAGCAGCAAGCGGGCCGAACGCGCTCCTTACTGCTGGCGATGACTGCAAGCCGCACGTAGCGAGTTAGAGGGCAATGCACAATTCCCAAGGGCGGGGTTGGCCAGGGAATTGTGCATTGTCCATGTTTCAGGAACAAGTTTGAGAGGGACCGATGACGTATTTCGACTTGACGCGTAGTTTGCAGATTCCCGCCGCGACCAAGATCGTCCACCTGGTGATGGATGGGCTGGGTGGGCTGCCACGTGAGGAGGGAGGGCCGACAGAGCTGGAGGCGGCGCACACGCCCAACCTCGACGCGCTCGCCGCCCGCTCACAGCTCGGGCTGGCCGTGCCCGTGGCCCCTGGGGTCACCCCCGGCAGCGGCCCCGCCCACCTGTCGCTCTTTGGCTACGACCCACTGGAGTTCGACATCGGGCGCGGGGTGCTGGAGGCGCTGGGCATCGGCTTTGAGCTGGAACGCCAGGACGTGGCCGCCCGCGGCAACTTTTGCTCGATCGACGCCGAGGGCAACATCACAGACAGGCGCGCGGGGCGCATCCCGACAGAGGTCAACAAGCGCCTGGTGGAAAAGCTGCGTGCCATCAAGGTGCCGGGGGTAGATTGCTTTCTGGAGACGGTAAAGGAATACCGCTTTGTGCTCGTCCTGCGCCCACGCGAGGGGCAGACGCTGCACGCCAACATCCTCGATACGGACCCGCAGCGCCTGGGCGTGCCGCCCCTGCCGGCCCAACCGCAGGACGAGGCGAGCGAGCCGACGGCGGCGTTGATCAACGATTGGATTCGCCAGGCACGCGAGCTGCTGAAGGACGAGCACCCGGCCAACTGCCTCAACCTGCGCGGCATCGCCAGGGACCCGGGGCTGCCCAGCTTTCGCGACGTGTTTGGCCTGAAGGCGGCAGCGATCGCCACGTATCCGATGTACAGGGGCGTGGCGCGGCTGGTGGGCATGGACGTGCTGCCGGTGGGCGGCGAGAGCGTGGAGGACGAGGTGGTCACCCTGCGCGAGCGGTGGAACGAGTACGAGTATTTCTTTTTCCACGTGAAAAAGACAGACTCGGCGGGCGAGGACGGCGATTTCGACCGGAAGGCCGAGGTGATCGCCCACGTCGACGAGGCGGTGGTACCGGCGATCCTCGAGCTGGGGCCTGACGTACTGATCGTGACCGGGGACCACTCGACGCCGGCGGTGCTAAAGAGCCACTCGTGGCACCCGGTGCCGACCCTTTTCTGGAGCCGCTACGGCCGGCCCGATGGCGCCGCCGGGTTTGGCGAGAGGGCGTGCGCGCGCGGCAGCCTGGGCACCTTTCCGGCCACCGACGAGCTGATGCTGGCCCTGGGCCACGCACAACGCCTGACCAAATATGGAGCCTGATCGCCAGCCTGATCGCCAGCCTGATCGTCATCTCGGGCGTGCTGTAGAGGAAGCTTTTCACGAGAGGCTTGGCCGCCCGGCTCGGGGGCTGTATCGCGCCCCAGGGCGGGTGAACCTGATCGGCGAGCACACCGACTATAACGATGGCTTTGTCCTGCCGATGGCCATCGACCGCGCCGTGTGGCTGGCGGCGGCACCGCGCGACGACAGGCAGGTGCGCCTGGCAGCGCTCAGCCTCGACCCCGACACGCAGGCGACCTTTTCGCTGAACGGCCTGGCGCCTGAACCCAACGCGCCGTGGAGCAACTATGTGCGCGGCGTGCTGGCTGTGCTGGAAGCGCACGGCCACCGCCTGGCCGGCCTGGACGTGGTGTATGACGGGGATGTGCCGATCGGCGCCGGGCTCAGCTCGTCGGCGGCGGTGGAAGTGGCGATTGCCACGGCGGCGAACGACCTGTTCGGCCTGGGCCTGGACGACCTGAGCCTGGCGCGCATCTGCCAGGAAGCCGAGCACACCTTTGCCGGCACTCAGTGCGGGCTGATGGACCAACTCATCTCTGTGGCCGGCCGGGAGGATCACGCCCTGCTGATCGACTGCAGGTCGTTCGAGTGGCAGCCGGTGCCACTGCCCGCGAACACGTCGGTGGTGGTGTGCGACACCGGCAAGCGCCGCGGCCTGGCCGAGTCGGCGTACAACGAGCGCCGGGCAGAGTGCGAAGAGGCGGCGCGCCGGTTGGGCGTGCCAACGCTGCGCGACCTGGACGTCGAGACGTTCGAGGCGCGCGGTGGCGAGCTGCCGCTCTTGCTGCGCAAGCGGGCCCGGCACGTGGTGCACGAGAACGACCGCACCGTGCAGGGCGCCGGGGCGCTGCGCGACGGTGACGTGCTCACCTTTGGACAGCTCATGAAGCGGTCGCACGCCAGCCTGCGCGACCTGTACGAGGTCAGCTCCGACGAGCTGGACATCATGGCCGCCGTGGCACAGGCGCAGCCCGGCTGCCGGGGAGCGCGCATGACAGGGGCCGGTTTTGGCGGCTGTGTCGTGGCGCTCGTCGACGACGAGGCGGTGCCCTCTTTTGTCGAAAGGGTAACAACCATCTACGAGCGCCAGACACGGATCACGCCAGCGCTGTACGTGACGCACGCGTCGGAAGGGGCGAGCAGCGAGTGACAAGCAGCAAGCAGCAGGAACCAAGATGAGGACGAAAATCTCGTGCCACGTCCGCACGCAGCGTCGTGTGTCTTGCTGCTCGTTGCTTTGCCGCACTGCCTGCGGCCCCACTTGCTGCTTGCTGCTTGCTGCTTGCTGCTATGACTAGCTATTCGTCACCGCAACGAGACTATATCCTCGAGATCAGCCGGGCGATGACGTCACGGCTGGAACTACCGTCGCTGTTGGAGCTGGTGCTGCGCAGCGCCGTCGAGCTGCTGCGCGGGCAGGTGGGCCTGATCGTGCTCCGCGGCAGGCAAGGGGACATGCGCGTGCGTGCCAGCTATGGGCTGCCCGAGGAGCTGCTGCGATTCTTCCAGCCGCTGTGGCACGACCTGCCCCTGATGGCCGAGCCGGAGGCCACGCTCGGCCGGTGGCGTATCCCGGATCTACAGGTGCGGCTGGGCATGGTGGCCGCCGCTGCCGGACTGGCGCTGAGCCAGGTGGTGGCGCTGCCGCTGATGTTCCAGGAGCAGCTCCTGGGCGTGATCTATGTCTTTCGGATGGGAGGGCGCGCCTTTTCGCAGGCCGACCGGATGCTGCTCGCCGCCTTTGCCGACCAGGCGGCGATCGCGGTGCGCAATGCCGAGCTGTACCAGCAGGTAAGCGAGGAGCAGCAGGCGCTGTCGACGATCCTTGAAAACAGCGCCGAAGGGGTGATGATCGTCGATCCTGAGGGGCGCGTGGAGGTATTTAACCGATCCCTGGCGCGCATGACAGGAGTCGACGCGGGCGGAGCACTGGGCAAGCCCGCGAGCGAGATGCTCGAGCTGCGTGACAGGCAGGGCCATCCGCTCCCGCTGCCACAGCCCCCACGCAGGCGGGCATCGGCCGCCGAGCAGCGCGTGTACGTGGAGGGAGACGTGGTGCGCCGCAGCGGGCCACCGGTCACCGTGGGCGTGACCGCGACTCCCCTCTACGACGCGGAGCGCACACTGGCGCGCACGATCCTGAACGTGGTCGACATCACGCGTTTTCGCCAGGCCGAGGAGCTCAAGTCGACCTTTGTGTCGGTGGTCAGTCACGAGCTCAAGACGCCCGTGGCGCTCATCAAGGGCTATGCCGAGACGCTGCGGCGCGAAGACGCCGAGTGGGATCGGGCGACGGTACGCGATGGGCTGGACGTGATCGCCGAAGAGGCCGACCACCTCACGCACCTGATCGACAGCCTGCTCGAAGCGAGCCGGATCCAGGCGGGCGGACTGAAGCTGCAGGCGACAGACGTCAACCTACCGCGGCTGGCCGAAAAGGTGGTCGACGCGTACCGCACCCAGACGCGCATCCATACCTTCGAGCTCGACTTTCCGCCCGACTTTCCGGCCGTGTGGGGGGATCCGGAACGGCTGCGGGAGGTGTTTACCAACCTGGTGAGCAACGCGGTCAAGTATTCGCCCGACGGCGGCAGGGTGTGGGTGGGCGGGCGCACCGACCGCACCGGCGTGACGGTGTACGTGGCCGACCAGGGCATCGGCATTCCGGCCGAGGAGCAGGCACGCATTTTTGACCGCTTTCACCGCGTGCAGAGCGGCCAACACACCGACGGCACCGGCCTCGGCCTCTACCTGGTGAAGGCGATCGTCGAAGCACACGGCGGGCGGGTGTCGGTGGAGAGCGTGCCGGAGCGGGGGTCGATTTTTATGTTTACGCTGCCGGCGAGATAGGCATCAGGTATCGGGTATCTGGTATCAGGTGGGTCCGGATACCTGATACCCGATACTCAAAAGGGGGGAGTGTGGTAGAACCCGACGCCAAGCTGGTCCTGGTGGTCGACGATGAGCCGCGCATGGTGCGGTTCGTGCGGATGAACCTGGAACTGGAGGGGTACCAGGTGGCAGAGGCGGGGAGCGGGATCGAGGCGCTGGAGAAGGTGCGCGACGACCTGCCCGACCTGGTGGTGCTCGACGTGATGATGCCCGAGATGGATGGGTTCGAGACGCTGGAGCACATGCGCGAGATCTCGACGGTGCCGGTGATCATGCTCACGGTGCGCGGCGACGAGGAGGACCGGATCCGGGGGCTGGAGTTGGGCGCGGACGATTACGTCACCAAGCCATTCAGCCCGCGCGAGCTGGCGAGCCGCATTCGGGCGGTGCTGCGCCGGGCCGAGATGCCGTCGCCGGTGGCCAAGACGGCGATCCGGATCGACGACAGGCTGGAGATCGACTTTCGGAAGCGCGAGGTGATCGTCGACGGCGTGCCGGTCAGTCTACGGCCGACAGAGTACAGGCTGCTCTACCACCTGGTGAATAATGCGGGTTGGGTGATGACGCACGAGATGCTGCTCAGCAAGGTGTGGGGTTACGAGTACCGGGAAGAGGCCGGCCTGCTGCGGCTGTACATCACGTATCTGCGGAAAAAGATCGAGCCCGATCCGGGCGATCCGCGCTACATTTTTACGGAGCGCGGGGTGGGTTACCGGTTCGTGGACTATG
>DATHUZ010000548.1:0-14590 GCA_035461725.1 Anaerolineae bacterium | reverse complement strand
GTCAAGTCGAGTGACGGGAACTGAGACTCGACGGCGGCCATCAGGTAGGCAACCTCGTCGGGGCCAATGCGCGGCTCGTCATCCAGTGGCTGGTCATGATCCACGTCTGTCGTGCCCACCAGGGTCACGGCCTCCCAGGGGAACAAAAAAACGGGCCGGTGATCGATAGGGTGGAGAAAGCTCACCGCCTGCGCCACGGGCAGCCGCCAGGCGGGAAACACCAGGTGGCTGCCGCGCAGTGGGCGGATGCGCGGCGCTGCGCCCACCTGCTCGCGCAGATTGTCGGCCCACGCCCCCGTGGCGTTCACCACCACACGGGCATAGACGTCGACCTCCCGGCTCTCGCCGCCGTCCTGACCGCCGGCAGCCAGGTCGCGCAGCCGCACGCCGGTGACGGGTGAGCCCGGCCCGGTCCCGTCACGCAGCAGCCCCACCGCCTCGACATAGTTGATCGCCGTTCCACCCGCCGCCACCGCCTCTCGGATCACGCGCAGCACCAGCCGCGCATCGTCCGTCTGCGCGTCGCCGTAGCGAAAGCCGCCCTCCAGCCCCTCGCGCACGATGTGCGGCGCCAGCAGTATCAAGTCGGTGGCGCTGTAGTGCCTGTGCGTCCATTGCATCGCCATCAGGTCGTACACCGACAGCCCGGCGCTGTAGGTCCACCGCCCCGGGTGGTCGCCCTTGTAGGTGGCGAGCAGGAAGCCGAGCGGATCGATCAGCCCCGGCCCCTCTTCCAGCAGCCGCTCCCGCTCTTGCACCGACGCCCGCATCAGGCGCAGCTTGCCCTGCTTCAGATAGCGCAGCCCGCCGTGCACCAGCTTTGACGAGCGGCTCGACGTGCCCCAGCTCAAGTCGTGGCTGTCGACCAGCAGCGCCTTCAGCCCCAGCCGCACCGCCTCGCGCAGGATCCCCGCGCCTGTGATCCCGCCTCCCACCACGATCAGGTCCCACGGCTGTTCCAGCCTGGACCACACCTTCTCCCGCCAACCCTTGTTCCACATAGCACCCTCCCCCCGGGCGAGACCTCTGCAGTTTCCGAGCTCGCCAAGATCCGCCACGTCCTCACCCCACCAGCTTGCCCGGGTTCATGATCCCGGCCGGGTCAAAGCGCTCGATCAAGTCTGCGATCGTCGCCATGCCCAGCGGTCCCTTTTCTTGCCTGATGTACGGCAGGTGGTCGGTGCCCACGCCATGTTGGTGGCTGATCGTGCCGCCGTGCGCCACGATCGCCTGGCTCGCCGCCGTCTTGAGCACCTGCCACCGGCGCAGCGTCTCGGCCGGATCGGTCGCGACGCGGTAGAGGTAGGTGGTATAGATGTTCGATCCGTACGGGTAGAGGTGTGACAGGTGTGTAAAGACGTGAACCCGCTCGCCGGCCTCTTCCAGCCCCGCGTGCAGCGCGTTCTCGATCGCCGCCAACATGTCAGCGATATTCGCCCAGTCGATCGCCGTCTCGAGCGTGTCGATCGCATAGCCCATCTCCCACAGCGTGTTGCGCAGGTAGGGGGTGCGGAAACGGCTCTTGTGCCACTCGCTGCCAAAGGTGCGGCCGGCGTGGACGCCGCCGTGGCTGGCGGCGATCCCGAGCGCTTCCTTGCGTCCCATCCTGACCAGCGCCTCGCGGCCCGTCACCCCCAGGATGAGCATGACCTTTCCGTCGCCGATGCCGCGCAGCGACAGGAGCCGCTCCAGCGCCCCGATCAGGCGCTCGTGCCCGGCCAGCGCCAGCGTCGTCTGCGTTTCCACCGGCGTGCTGAGGCGCAGCATCGACAGCGGCAGCCGGGCCTGCATCATCTCGCGCACCGCCGCCCGGCCGCTGTCGAAATCGGGGAAAAAGACGCCGTGGAAGGCTTCCACCTCGGGCAGCGGCGCGGCACGCACCGTGGCCTCGGTCAGGATCCCGAGCCTGCCCTCAGAACCGAGCACGATCTCACGCAGGTCAGGCCCGGCGGCCGATGCAGGGTAGGGCGAGAGCACGAGCGTGCCGGCGGGCGATTCGAGCTGCCCACCGGCAAAGAGCTTTTCGATGCGCCCGTAGCCCAGCGACTGCTGGCCGCTCGAGCGCGCGACGATCCAGCCGCCAAGCGTCGACAGCTCGAACGACTGTGGAAAATGGCCCAGCGTGCACCCCCTGGCCCGAAGCTGCGCTTCCAGGTCGGGCCCCATCACCCCGGCGCCAAAGGTCGCGAGCTGGCTCACCGCGTCGAACCGGCGGAGGCGGTTGAGCCGCCCCAGGTCCACCGTCAGCACCGGCTGCTCGCCCGGCAGGACGTTGACGTGGCCCACCACACTTGTCCCGCCGCCGTACGGGATCAGGTGCGTGCCCGTCTTTTGCGCCCAATCGAGGAGCGCGCGCACATCCTCGTCCGTGGTCGGATAAGCCACGCCGTCGGGAAAGGCGCCAATCTGCCCGCTGCGCAGTGCGATCCAGTCAGGCAGGCTCTGCCCGCGCGCGTGGCGCACGCGATCGGCCGGGTCGATCGAGATCAACCCGTGGTCGGGCAGGCGCGAGGGGGGTACCTGTGCCACCACCTGATCGAAGGTAGCGTCGTCGGGCCGCTCGCCCGGTCCCACCAGCGCCTCGAGAAAGCGCCGTGCATTCTCCGGCAGGTGCGACTCGACCGCCTCGTCACCCCATCCGTTCCATCGTCTCATCTTTCCCTCCACTTCTCGGCCGCTTGTCGTACAGCCTGCTCGGCATGCGCTCCGCGGCGCGACGCTCCCACGTGCAGGCACTCACGGCGAGCCCGGAGTGCCTCTCCGGCGGCAGCCTCACTCCTCCCGCCGGCGCCACAAATCCACGCTCTCCAACATCGTCCGCAGCGTCACTCGCTCGGCTGCCGGCGCATTCCCCTCGCGCGCAGCGTCGAGCAGGGTTGCGTAGAATGCCCGAGAGGAAGCACGCGCCTCGGGCAGCGCAAAGTAGCGGGCGGCCATCTCTTCATAAAATCCGGCGAACCCATTCAAGATCAGGGTGTAGACGGGGTTGCGCGAAGCGAGGGTCAGTGCCCGGTGCAAGCCCCAGTCAAACGCTGCCAGCGTGCGTGGCTCGTCGTCGAGGCTCGCGGCACCTTCCAGGTAGACCACCACCTCCGCGCGCGCGTGCTCCACGGCGGCGCGTGCGTAGGCAGGGGCAAGAGCCAGTCGCACGTCGAGCAAGTTGGGGATAAAGTCGGGTGGGAGCCGATCGCCAAAGCGCACCAGCGCACCGAGCACGCCCAATCCACCGTCACGCCACACGTCGTTCACCTGCGTGGCCTTGCCCTGGTGGATCGTGAGCCAACCGTCGCACGCCAGCCGCTGAAGAGTCTCACGCAGCGTGGGACGTGTCACGCCGAGTTGGGCCGCCAGGTCGCGCTCGCCGGGCAACGTCGAGCCGGGTGGGTAGGTGCCATCGAGGATGGCAGTGATCAACGCCTCTTCCGCATAGACCGCCGGGCGCTGCGGCGGCGACCAATCGGCCACAGGTTCCTCCCCCATCGACCACCGGTAAGTGGTCTGACCAGTTGGGAGAGATTATAAAGCAGGTTTACCGCGTTGTCAAAGCTGGAAGAGTGGAAGGCTGGAAGGTTGGGCAACCTTCCAGCCTTCGCGTCAGTTACGCTTGCTGCCCTGCCGACTGCCGGCGGCGCGCCAGGCGCTGCAAACTTGCAGGCAGCTTCCAGCCTCCCTCACCGCCGACGCGGATGTCGCGCTCCTGGAACCGCCACCAGGCGATCAGTGCCAATACCAGCGTGACACCGATCAGCCCGCCGAGCCAGCCCCAGTTCAGCCCGGTCACGGCGTCGCCGCCCTGGTAGTAGTAGAGGGGCGTATACTCTACAATGTTCGCCAGGTTCTCGTTGAGGTTCGACAGGCCGACGAGCAAATAGTTGCCGACCAGCAGCCCCCCGGCCAGCATGCCCGCCAAACGCGCCGACGGCATGACCATGCTCAGCACCAGTGCCAGCGAGCCAAAGAGGAGCAGCGTCGCCAGGAGCGGCCCGAA
Source organism: Anaerolineae bacterium (assembly GCA_035461725.1). GTDB lineage: Bacteria > Chloroflexota > Anaerolineae > JAAYZQ01 > JAAYZQ01 > JAFGIA01. Next base: position 10,602 of record DATHUZ010000548.1, on the reverse strand, counting down.
CGGGCGCAGGAACTCGAGCCAGGTCAGGTCCAGGGTTGTGCCCTGTGCCGGGATGACCCAGCTCAGCCAGCCGGCAAGCAGGATGATCACCAGCGCCGCCACGTAGCCCAGCACCCGGCCCCAGAAGAGGCGCGAGCGGCTGATCGGGTGTGCCAGCACCAGGTCGAGCGTGCCCTTTTCCTCGTCGCCGATGATCAGTCCCGCCGCCGCACTGATGGCCAGGATGCCAACGATCACGTGCATGTACGCAAAATAGTAGACGTCCAGGTATCCCTTCGGCGTCATGATCGACATGATGTCGCCAAAGAAGCCCATGATCTCTTCAGGGTAGCTGGCGAGCAATTGCTCGAACCCTTCGATCTGGGTGATCGAGTCGAAGAGCAGGGCCATGAACAGGCCGTACAGGGCAACGCCAATGCTCCATCCAATGATCTGCCCGCGCAGGCGGCGCAGCGTGTGCACAAACTCCGCAATCATCTTACTCGACCTCCTTGCTACCCGCATAGTAGCTCAAAAACACCTCTTCGAGTGAAGGCCGTTCCGTCTCGAAATCGCTCACCGGGAACGCGGCCAGCGCCTTGATCAGCCCATCCATCTCGCCTGCCACCTGCAGCGTCGCATACAGCCCGTTGCTCTCGTGCAAGAGCTGCACACCGTCCACCCTGTCCAGTGGCGACGCATCCACCTCACGTAGAAACCGCACGTGCACCCGCCGCACCGCCATCCCCTTCAGCGCCTGAGGTTCTGCCTCTTCGACGATGACGCCCTGGCGGATGATCGCCACGCGGTCGGCCAGCGTTTCCACCTCGCTCAGGATGTGAGACGAGAAAAAAACCGTGCTGCCGCCCTCGCGCGCCACGCGCAGCAGCCTGTACACCTCTTGCTGCATCAATGGGTCGAGGCCGCTCGTCGGCTCGTCGAGCAGCAGCAGCTCGGGCTTGTGCATCAGTGCCTGCACCACGCCCACCTTCTGCTTGTTCCCCTTGGACAGGTTTTTGATCGGCATCGACAGGTCAAGCTCCAGCCGGCGCGCCAGCTCGTGCACGTAACTCCAGTCGGCCTGCCTGTTGCGCAGGTCGTTGTAGTATCGCAGTTGCCCTTCCACGCGCTGATTCGACTCCAGGCTCAGCTCGCCGGGCAGGTAGCCCACGCGGGCGCGGACCGCCACCGGGTCCTTTTGCGGGTCGATGCCCAGCACCTCGATCTCTCCCCCGTCGGGGCGGATCAGGTCGAGCAAGCAGCGGATGGTGGTCGTCTTGCCTGCGCCGTTGGGGCCCAGAAAGCCAAACACCTCCCCGCGGCGCACCACCAGGTCGACGCCGCGCAGCGCCTGGATGCGCCCATACGCCTTGGTCAATTCACGAGTTCGCAGTGCCATCTCTTCTGTCATGATTCCTCCTCACACCTGGTGCGCGCCGTGCCGCAGTCACACGCTTGACACGCAAAGGAATGCCCGTCCTTGCCTGCTGCGTGGTGAGCAAGGCGGGCGTGAACGTGCCTCATTATACCATGCGTGCCATCGCCAAGCCTGACACGACTGGGCCAGGATTCTGACACCGTGCGGTCAATTCTCTGACGGGGAGCGTCAGTGTTCGGGTGCTCGGTTCTGCCCCTCGCGCACAATGACGCGCGTCGATTCCGCGAGCGCTCCGTTCTCCTCATCCTCTTCGGTATCGGCGAGCAGCACCCCGCCTTCTTCGCGCTGCGGGGCGCGCTTTTGCACCGTCGGATCGATGATCAAGTGCCGCACAATCACCTGCACGGCGCCCGCGAGGGGCAGGGCAATGAGCGCACCAATGACACCGTTGAGCATGCCGCCGGCGAGGAGGGCGACGATCACCAGCAGGGGGCTCAGACCTGTCGCCCGTCCCATTACCCGCGGCACCAGGATGTGCGCTTCCAGTTGCTGCACCGCGATGTACCACACGGCTACCAGCAGCGCCGTCGGCCCCGATATGGTCAGCGCCAGGATGATGGCGGGGATGGCCCCCAGGAAGGGGCCGACGATCGGAATGATCTCTGTCAAGCCGGCAACCACGGCCAGCGCCGCTGCATACGGAACGCCGAATATGGTCAGCCCAATGAACGACGCCAGCCCCACTGAGGCCATCAGGATAACCTGGCCGCGAAGGTACGAGCCGAGCGTCGTCTCCACGTCGGTCCACACTTCCTCGACCTTGGCGCGATGGCGCAGTGGGCTCAGACGCAAAAGAAGATCGAGGAGCTGCTCGCGGGCCGTGAGCCAATAGAAGCCCATGACAAACACCAACACGAAATAACCGAGCACGAGGCCGGCTCCCTGGACCGCAGGTAAAGCTTCTCTTTCCACCGTGCTCTCTGCCCGGTCGAGCAGTTGCATCACCGTGTCGGGCAAAGCAAACACGGGTGGGATGATCCGAAAGTTATCCCAGCCAAAGAAGGCGAGCCAGCGCGTGAACCGTTCGAGCTCGGTCCGGAGCGTGTCGCCTTCGAAAAAGTCAAGCACCAGGCTCACGAGGGGGGGGATTGACACAAGGACAAGCGCCAGGAGCGCGACCAGGATAATCAGGTAGAAGGCGAGAATAACCAGGCCGCGCGGCAGCCCACGATCGGTCAGGGCATTAACCAGCGGGCGCAGCGCCGAGGCAAAGACGATGGCGATAAAGAGCACCAGGACAATCTCGCCGACTTGGATGAGCAGATACGCCAGGGCGAGGGTCGCCAATACCACCACCGTGATGGGAAAAGCCTGCCTTGGGTTCATACGTTCCCTTTCTGTGCAAAACTGTGGCCCGGCCGGTCCGGCGCCGCTTTGCACAAGGGTGGCGGGCTCGCGTGATAGCGTGATTATATACCAAAGTCAGGGGATGTCAAACTGGCGTCTTTACCGTTGCAGCGCAAAGACGAGCACCACCGCTGCCGACTGGAGCAAGAAAAGCGGCAAGCCATTGATCACATAATCCCGCAGCGTATAGTGCCCCGCGTCGCGCACCAACAGGTTGTCTGTGTTGGTCAGGGGCGTGATGTACGAGGTGGTGACGGCGACGGCGATCATGAGCGCAAAGGATGCCGGGGGTTGCCCCATCGCCACCGCGAGCTGCACGGCGATCGGCGTCATCAGCGCGGCGGCTGCCGAGTTGGAGACCACCTGGGTGATGACGACGGTAAAGAGGTAGAGCAGGCCCAGCGCACCTGCCGCTCCGATCGCCGGGCTAAAACCGGCGAGGTAGGTCGCAATCGACTCTGCGGCCCCGGTCTCCTGCAGCGCGAACGCCAACGGCAGCATGCCGCCCACCAGCACCAGGATGCTGCCCTCGATGTTGTTGTAGGCGCGCTCGAGCGAAATAGAGCGCGTCAGGATCAGGGCCACCGCCGCCGCCAGGCCGGCCGTTGCCAGCGAGAGAACGCCCGTGACGACGGTGCCGATCATGATCGCGAGTATGACGAGGGTCACCCTGGCCTTGGAAGTGATCACGTCGCCAGGCTGCGGGCCGAGGCGCGTGACCAGGATCAGGTTCTGATCTCGACCGACGCGATGGAGGGAGCGCGCCATCCCCTGGACGAGCAGCGTGTCGCCGGGCCTGAGCTGCAGATCGCGCAGCCGGCGTCGGATCGGGCGCCCGCCGCGGTGTACCGCGAGGGTGTTGAGCTCGTAGCGCCTCCGGAATCCCGCCTCTGCCAACGTCTTGCCCACCAACTCTGAGCGAAAGGGGATCATCACCTCTGCCAGGCGCACGTCCTCCTCGATCCCGTCCACCTCTTCCAGGTCCACCGGTCCTTTCGGCTCCAGGCTGTAAAAGTTGGCGGCCTGCAGCGCGTCGCCTGTCGCGCCGCTGACAATGAGCACGTCGCCGGGCGCCACCACCCTGTCCGGGTCGGCCGGGCGGAGTGCGCCCCGCTGAGAGCGGATCGCTGCCACGTTCAGTCGAAAGCGATCGCTGAGTGGCAGTTGGTCCAGGCGGCGGCCGATCAAGCCTGACGTGGAGCGCACGCGCAGTCCATACAGCTCTTCCTGCATCTCGTACGCGTGCTCCACCTCGTCGAGTGAGGGTGGCTTGGCCTCGACCTCTACCTCGCGCCGCAGAAGGTGGCGCCCTGTGAGCACAAACCAGAGGATGGTCAGCGCGAGAGAGACCAGGCCGTAGGGCAGCAGGGTGAAAAAACCGAGAGGGGCGTGCCCGGCAGCAACCAACAGGTCGCTGACGATCAGGTTCGACACGGTGCCGATGATGGTCAGCAGGTTCCCCATCGACGCACCGATCACCACCGGCAGCAGGAGCTGCGACGGTGACAGGCGCGCCTGGTGCGCCAGGCGAAGCACTGCCGGCATCATCACTACGACGACCAGCAGGCTGCTCAGGATCCCACTCAAAAGGCCGGCGGTGAGCACCAGGACAAAGAGGAGCACGGTCAGACCACGATCGGCCAGCCGGAGCAGCCTGTTCGCGACCATCGCTGCCACGCCCGTCTCATAAAGCGCCGCTCCCAGCACATAGATGGCGGCGATGAGTATGATCACGGGCTGTCCGAAGGCGAGAAACGCGTCCTCTGCCGTCAGGACACCGGTCAGGATGAGTGCCAGCGTGGTGCACAGGGCCACCAGGTCGGGCCGCAGCCGCTGGCTCGCCAACGCGAGCAGCGTTGCAGCCAGGATGATCAGGGTAATCGTCGCTTCCGCCGTCATGTCGGGCTACTCTCCGGGTCATTGTACTATCTCCAGCCCTGCTCTGTCAAGGCGGTGCGGATGTCATGACAGAAATCATACCAGGCCGCGGGGACGTGTGCTATGATGTTCGCATGAACGAGACGCAGAGTGAGAAACCGATCACGCGCGACACGTTGGTCCAGCAGATCGTGGACGAGCACCCGGCCACCGTCCTGGTGTTCGTCCGTCACGGCCTGCACTGCCCCGGCTGCTATATGGCGCCGTTCCACACGGTCGAGGACAGTGCACGCGCCTACGCGGTCTCGATAGATCCGCTCGTGCGTGATCTTAACCGCGCCGTCAACGCCGACGTGCCCTGAGCCTTTCCGTACCCTGTTCTCTCTACCAAGAAAGGAGTTCGAAATGCACGTCAACTTCAGAATCCCATTCTTCCTCATCCTCGTGGCGCTGGCCGCGCTGCTGGCAGGCTGCGGCGGTGCAGAGCCAACGGACGCCCCGGCGGCAGAGCCTACTTCCGAAGTCGTCGAAGTGTCGGCAGTGACCGAGGCAACGGCCTCGATCGTGGAAGGGGCATTCCAGCCGCACACCCTGGTCGTCGCGACGGGCGCGACCATTACCTGGCAGAACGACGATACCGTCGCCCACACCGTGACGAGCCAGGACGGCTGGTTCGACTCGGGCCAGATCGAGCCGGGCGAGACCTTTACCTACCAGTTCGACCAGCCGGGCACCTTTCAGTACCAGTGCAACAATCATGGCACCATGGAGGGCGTGGTAGTGGTGCTCTCCGGCGGCGTGGTGAGCCCCGCCCTTTTTGAGGGCCAGCCTGTGGAGCAGGCCTTCCGCGACAGTTGCAGCGGCTGCCACGGCCCCAACCGCGAGGGCGCCACCGGCCCGGCGCTCATCCCCGGCCGTCTCGAAGCCGGCGACGATTACTACTTTGACATCATCAAGAACGGCAAGCCGGGCACTGTGATGCCCGCCTGGGGTCCCGTCGGCATGTCGGACGAAGAGATCTGGGCGCTGGTAGGCTACATTCACCACGAGCCTTCGGCCGAGTCGGTGCAGTGGGACCTGGACCAGATCGCTGCCAGCCGCGAGGTATTGGTGGACGAGGCCACGCTTCCCGACGAGCCGGCACACGAGGGCAACGTCGACAACCTGATGTTGGTCACCGAGCGCGAGGCGCGTTCTATCGCCGTGTTCGACGGCGACACCCACACGCTGCTCGGCCACATCGAGGCGAGCTACCGCGCGCACGGCTATGCCTTCGACCCCACCAACGAGCGCTGGGCGTGGAACGTAGGTCGCGACGGCTGGCTCTTCAAGATCGACCTCTACACGCTGCAGGCGGTGTCCAAAGTGCGTGTCGGCCTCGACGCGCGGGGCCTGGCCATTTCGGACGACGGCAAATACGCCATCGTCGGCAACTTTATCCCCAATTCGGCCGTGATCGTCGACGCGCAGACGCTCGAGCCGCTCAAGGTGTTCACCACCGAAGGAAACAACCCGCAGGGCGAGTTTGTCAGCTCGCGCGTCTGCATCACGTCCGACGTGGCCCCCGAAAAGGTCGGCCCCTACTTTATCCTCGCCCTGAAAGAGGCGGGACAGATGTGGCGCATCGACTACTCGCAGCCCGATTTCCCGGTCGACAAGCTGGAGGGCGTCGGCAACATCCTGCACGACGGCTTCTTGAGCCCCGACAACCGCTATTTCTACATCGCGTCGCAGCAAGATGACTGGATGGCCGTGATCGACGTCGCGAGCTGGGAGCTGGTGGCCCAGATCCCGACAGGCATCACCCCGCACCCCGGATCAGGTGCCGCATGGGAGGCGAACGGAACGGTGTATGGGGCCACGGTGCACGGCGGCGAGGGCAAGATCACGGTCTGGGACCTGGGGAACAACGAGATCGTCGCCGAGATCGAGACGTCCGGCCCCGGCCTCTTTATCCGCTCGCACCACGACAGCCCCTACGTGTGGGCCGACACCATGTTCGGCAGCCCGCCCAACCGCATCTATGTCTTTGACTCCGCAACGTTTGAGGTGGTCAAGGTGATCGACGAGGGCGTGCAGACACTTCACCCCGAGTTCACCCACGACGGCAAGTTCGTCTATGTCGCCGACTGGCAGGGTGAGGTCGTGCGCGTCTATGACGCCGCGACGTTTGAAAAGGTCGCCGAGGTGGGGGGCGTGAGCACGCCCACCGGCATCTTTAACACGTCGCGCAGAAGCGAGACGTTGGGACACTAAATGCTGGAAGACCGGAAGGTTGGAAGATTGCACCATCTTCCAACCTTCCGGGTTCTTGATGGGGGCAACATGACCGAGGCACATCCGCGCATCGAAAGGGAGAGACGCACCGTGGAGGCGATGATCGCCCTCTACTGTCACGGCGAACACGGGACGCAGGGAGAGCTGTGTGACGAGTGCAGCGCACTCGACGTCTACGCGCGGCAGCGCCTCGAAAAGTGCCCCTTCCGGGAAGCCAAGACGACGTGCGCCAAGTGCCCCATCCACTGCTACAGGCCCGAGATGCGCGAGCGGGTGCGCGCCGTGATGCGCTACGCTGGCCCGCGCATGATCTACCGCCACCCCGTGCTGGCGATCTTGCACCTGCTCGATGGCCGCCGCGCCACGCCAGGGCACGATCTCGCGGCGAGCATCAGCCGGCGGCGTCGTTCACAACATACCGGCGGCTGACTCTCGCCGCGCTCTTGCTCCGTACACCTCGCCTGCGTAGCCAGATAGAGTCCCAGGCCTGCTCGGCGAGTCTGACGAACTCACACTTGCATTTTTCCCCATTCTACGCTATCCTACAACGTACCGGCGCTGCCTTGCGTGCCACGCCGGCACAGGCAGCATCCGCCATCTGACACTCGATCGATCTCACGTGGAGGAGAACCATGGCATCGGATCAGAACGCCTTGCGGGAACAGCGCATGACCTACAGCGTGCTCACCGTCATCTTTTTCAGCCTCTTTGGATTATTCAGTCTCTTGACCGGCCGCAAGAAGCAGGCCCGCGAGCTAAAGCCGATGGACCTGGTCACGTTGGGCCTCTCTACCTTCCGCATGGGCCGCCTGGTATCCTATGACCTGGTGTTCCAGAACTATCGCGCCCCGTTCAACAAAACCGTGCCCGACCCGACCGGGGCGGGAGACACCGTGGTGCCGGCCGGCAAGGGCTGGCGCTGCGCGATCGGCGAGCTGATCGCCTGCCCGATCTGCGCCGGGACGTGGATCTCGGCTGGCCTCGTGTATGGTATGGAGCTGCTCCCGGGCCCTACCCGGGTGATGATGACGATCATGAGCGGCATCGGCCTGGCCGAGATCGTCAACGCCGCCACCGAGTACCTGAGCTGGAACGGCCAGGCCGCCCGCGAGCGCGCCGGTTCCTACTCGATGGCCAAGGCGCGCGGCAGGGAGGTTCCGGGCGCAGGCCAGTAGCCACCGGCTCCTCGCCTGCCCTCTTATCGGGTGGCCTCTTCCGCCGGGTTGGCCCAGATCACCCCGTCGTCCGTCTGCTTGCCCACGACGCGGGCCATGCCGGGCAGATAGGGCAGCGGTTCCAGGATATACTCCGCGGGGATTCGTTCCTCCGGCGTGCGTGGACTCGTCTGCTGGATCTCCCAACAATAGATCGGCCGGACACCGAACCATTGGTCCACCGCTTCGCCTTGCCAGAACTGGTGGTAGGTCAGCTTGGGGATCTCGATCGTCGCCATGTAAAAGATCGCCTCGGGCTCGTTGTACTGCAAGCCAGAGATGAGAATGAACTCCGGTTCCGCGTTTTCGACAAAGGTGCGGGCAAACGCTTCCGGCTCGACATAGTGGCTGCGATCGACCTTCTGGTAATTCCTCACGAGAGGATAGCCGGGCAGGGCCAAAATGGCGACGGCCAGGAGCGTGCCGGCGGGCCTGGCCACCCGGTGCGCGCGCTGTTCGAGTAGCCCGGCGAGCTGGTGGCGCAGTGCCGCCAGGCCACACCCCACCAGGATGGCAAAGATCAGGTAGGCGGGAATCAAGTAGACCAGGCCGTTCGTCCTTCCGCGGCCATAGTTCATCGCGAAAAACGCCGTCCCCATTCCGACCAGCCCGAGAAAAGCCGGGGCGACGAACCGGCCCTGCAACTGCTCCCACGCCCCGATCCAGCCCACGACATAGCTCCAGCGATAGAACTGTTTCTGCAACAGATCCAGATAGTGGCGAACGAGATCTATTTGCTCCGGCAGCGAATAGCCAAAGAACTGGCCCTCGAACCGGCTGTACGTCATCCAGTGCCACCACCCGCGCCACGACCACGTTCCGATCTCGTTCAGGATCTCGTTGTGGACCGATGGCTGTTGGCTGCGCAGGATCACGTACAAGTACTGCATCGGGCCCAACAGGGCCAACCCCATCATCGGAACTACCCTTCTTGGATCGACCAGCACCCGCCAGTCTGTGGCGACGACGATGAACAGAACCGCCGGCAGCCAGGTGATCATCGTCATGTGGTTGCCATAGCCGGTGGCATAGAGCGCGATACCCAGATAGAGGTAGCCGATCCTGCGCGTCTGATGCCAGGTGAGAAGCGCCAACACGACCGCGGCGACGATCAGGGCATTGAGCGAGTAGACCTCGGCATGGTTCGCTTCCGCCCAGAAGGTACGGGAAAAGGCAAACGCCAGCGAGCCGGCCACTGCCGCCACCCGGTCGCGGTTCGTCAGCCTGAGGATGATGGCATAGACCAGTGCGACGGTGGCTGCGGCAAACACCGCGCACATCAGGTTGATCCGGTATGCGACAGAGCCCACCGGCAGCAGAAGAAAGATGCGGCTCAAAAAGATAAAGAGGGGATACCCAAAACGATGGGGAACACCCCACACGCCGGCGATGTACTGCAGCTTGGCCGTGTCTCCCCAACCGACGCCCGGTAGCAGCGTCATCACGTATACCAGCAGCGACAATCCAAACACGGCGAGCGCGCCGAACTCCCTGACGGCAAAGGCTCTCGCCCCGATCAGGGAAAGCAGGCACCTGCGCCTGGCCTGTCTCCACACCGGACTCGTCCCCCTCTGTGGCCTGGAGTACGTCTGCGTGAGCTCGCACCTCAGCTCGCATCTATCATACCACATTCTGCGCGATTTGGCACGCGGCGGAGGACCGGTTCCTCTAGGGCATTTGTCCTATACCGGATCGGTCGTTGACCCGATGCTCTACCGGTCCAAAGCTGGTACAATGTGTATGCCCGATTTTCGGAATTCGACCGGCTTGTTCGTGCTGGTTGTGACAGGAAATGGAATCTATATGGAGATACTACGCGCTCTGGTCGATTGGACCACAGGCTGGGCGGCCTCGCCCTACGGTGCTGTCGCGCTCTTTGTCATTGCTTTTGCCGAATCATCCTTTTTCCCGGTGCCGCCCGACGTGCTGCTGATCCCGCTGGCGCTGGCCCGAATTTCGTCGGCATTGCTCTTTTCGGCGATCGCCACAGCCGGCTCAGCGGCAGGTGGCATCCTGGGATACTTGATCGGCGATAAGGGTGGGCGCCCCCTGCTTCAGCGTTTCTTCAAGCCGGCCAAAGTGGCCCTGGTGCAAAACTACTACCGGCGATACGACGTCTGGGCGGTGGGGTTAGCCGCCTTCACTCCCATCCCCTACAAGCTCTTTTCAATCTCGGCGGGGGCCTTTGGGCTCGACCTGAAACGGTTCATTGTGGCTTCGATCGTCGGCCGCGGCGGTCGCTTTTTTATCGTGGGGTTGGTGATCCTGATCTTTGGCGAGCCTGTGAAGGCATTTCTCGACGAATACTTTGACCTGGTCGTGGTAGCCTTTGCCCTTCTGCTCATCGGCGGATTCTACGTCGTCAACCTGCTCGCCAGGCGAGGCGCACGCCAGCAAGAAACCGAGTAGAGAGGAATGAACATGGCGGAGCAACTGTGGCTCTGTTCTGACGAGGCTGCCTTTGTCACC
>DATHUZ010000547.1:0-2662 GCA_035461725.1 Anaerolineae bacterium | reverse complement strand
AGCAGGACCCGCGAGTGGTCGTTCTGGATCGCACCAACGCGCGCTACCTGGAGCGGCTGCCTGAAGCGGTAGATCTGGTCACCGTCGACGTCTCGTTCATCTCGCTGCGGCTGATCTTGCCTGCCGCAGTGGCGTGGCTGCGGCCGGGCGGGCAGATCGTGACGTTGGTCAAGCCGCAGTTCGAAGCGGGGCGCGAGCAGGTGGGTAAGAGGGGTGTCGTGCGCGACCCTGCGGTCCACCGGGACGTGCTGGTGGACCTGATCGAGTGGGCTGCCACGCAGCAGTTGAGCTTGCAGGGCCTGATCCGCTCGCCGATCACAGGGCCGGCGGGCAACGTCGAATTCCTGGCACTCTGGACGCCGGGTGCAGAGGGTGCGATTGATCCCTCGTTGCATGCGGTGGTTGTCGAGGCATGTGTAGGACGGGAAGAATAGCATGGTCAGCAGGTTCTCACTGACATCGCAGCAGAAACGGCTTCTCTTGTGGCTGGCCCTTGGCCTGCTCGTCATCTGGATGATCTGGGCGGCGAGCGATGTGCTCCTCCCCTTCTTTATCGGCGTGGTGCTGGCCTACCTGCTTCTCCCCCTCGTCAACTGGCTCGATCGCCGCATGCCCACGCGCCTGCGTGCGTGGGGGCTGGCGCGGCCGATCGCGATCGTGATTACCTACCTGCTGGTCATCGCCCTGGTGGTAGGCATCTTTGCCTTCATCGTGCCGATCATCGTGGAGCAGATCAACGTCCTGATCGAAAGCTGGCCAGAGCTGGTCAGCACGGTGCGCGATTGGGGGGAGCGTGGCCTGGGTTGGTACCGGCAGATCGAGATCCCTATGGAATGGCGGACGACGATCGAGACCAACCTGCGCGATCTGGTGACCGACCTGATTGCCGCGGTGCAGGGGGGGCTGGTGGCCACCCTGCGCACCGTTTTTGGTACCGTTGGGTTCATCATCGGCCTCGTCGTTATCCCCTTCTGGCTCTTTTACATCCTGCACGACGAGAGCCAGGTCAAGACAGGCGTCCTCCAGGCGCTGCCCGAGCAGGCGCATGCCGACGTGGTCGCCGTTTCGCGCCTCGTCGACGACGTGTTGAGTGCCTACATCCGCGGCCAGCTTTTGCTCGTCCTCTTTGTCGGCGCGCTGGCCCTGATCTCGTTGATGATCATCGGCGTGCCTTTTGCGCTGGTGCTCGGCATCATTGCCGGGCTCTTTGAAGTGCTGCCCTTCGTCGGCCCGATCCTGGGCGCCATTCCTGCCGTGCTCGTGGCCCTGCTGGCCGACCCCGGCAAGGCGATCTGGGTCGCCCTTGCCTTCTTTGCCATCCAGCAGGTCGAGAATCTGATCCTGGCGCCACGCATCTCGGGCAAAAGCGTCAAGCTCCACCCGGCGATGGTCATGCTGGTGATCGTTATCGGCAACGAGCTGGCCGGCTTTCTCGGCCTGCTGATCGCCGTGCCGGTCGCCGCCATCATCCGCGATCTGTTCAAGTACACCTACCTGCGGCTGCTCGACGAGCCGCTCACGCCCGAGGGCGCGGTGGCCCGCGTGCGCTCGGGGCAAGAAGTCCGGCTGAGCGTGTAGGGGCGAAATCGCGCATGCCTGTCTCTCGGGCCCGGCGCCGGGCCATCGCCACCGTGGGCAGCCTGCTGCTCGCCCTGCTGCTCGCCATCCCGGCGATCGCCCCCCTCACCTACCCCGGCTTTTTCGAGGCGCACAGCGGCTTTCTGCCCGCGTTCAACGCCGCCCACCCGGAGGCTGTCCCTGGCTGGGGACGTGTCGTGGACCTGGTTCGTGGCGAGGGCGCGCTTCCCTACCTGCTGATCCGGCCGTTCTATGCTCTCTCGGGCGATGGATCTGCTGCCATCCGGTGGGGCTATGCGCTGGCATTTCTCCTGGCTGCCGCCGGCGTGTACACCTGGACCCGCCGCTGGCTCGGGACGCGCGGCGCCGTGCTCGCCGCCGCGGTCTATACCTACCTTCCGTGGCACCTGGCGACCGTGTACGTGCGCGGCGCCTACGCTGAAGCGTGGCTGTGGGCCTGGTGGCCTCTGATGTTTTACGCCGTCGATCTCTTGAGCTCGCGCAGGGCACGCGACGCGGTGCTCAGCCTGGTCATCGGTGTGGCGGCGCTCATCGCCGCCTTCTGGACTCAGCCGGGTCTCGCCGGCCTGTTCCTGATGATCCTCGTGCCGTACGGCGTCGTGATGGTGTTTGAGCGCCGGGCGGCGGCGGTGCGCCTTGGCCTTGCCCTCATGCTCCTCGTCGTCCTGCTCCTGTGGATTGGGCGCCGGGCGGGCCCGGCACCGGTGGCCTTTGCCGAGCACTATCTCTATCCGTTCCAGCTCCTGTCGGCCTATTGGGGCACGGGAACGAGCGTCGCGGGCGCACTCGACGGGCTGCCTTTTCAGCTCGGCATGGCGGGTGCCGGCCTGTCGCTGGTCGGCGTGGTACTCTGGCTTGCCGCTGCGCGCCGTCAAGGCACACTCGATGGCGAGATGGACGGAAGGCAGCCGTTGTTACCGCGGGTGCTCATTTTCTGGTGTCTCACCCTGGCCTCGATCGTGCTGTTCGTCCTTCCACTATCTGCGGCAGCCTGGCGCGTTACCCGCCTCGAGACGCTGCTTACCTACCCGTGGCAGATGCTCGTGTTCGCCGGCCTGTTCCT
>DATHUZ010000546.1:0-3938 GCA_035461725.1 Anaerolineae bacterium | reverse complement strand
TCGCCGTGACGTCGATCACGGCACTCGGCATGACCATCCCCTCGTCGCCCGGCTTTATCGGCGTGTTCGAGTTCCTGGCGCGCGAGACGCTCGTCCTCTTTGGCATGGCCCCCGGCCCGGCGCTGAGTTACGCGCTGGTCGCACACGCGGTGAGCTACCTGGCACTGACAGTGTTTGGTCTCGCAGGCCTGGCACAGCAGAACGTGACCTACAGCCAGCTCCAACAGAGAATCTCGACGGAGGCCCAAACGCCATCGTGAAAGTGTTGATAGTCCTCACCTACTACCGACCTCACGTAAGTGGGTTGACGATTTATGTCCAGCGACTGGCCGCGGCGCTGGCGCACCGAGGGCACCAGGTGACCGTGCTCACGTCCCGCTACGACGGCACGCTGCCAGAGGAAGAGACGATCGAAGGGGTGCGCGTGGTACGCGTGCCCGTCCTGTTTCGCGTGAGCAAGGGTGTGATCATGCCCTCCTTTCCCTGGCGGGCATGGCGCCTGATCCGCCGGCACGACGTGGTGAGCATCCACCTGCCCCAGTTCGAAGCCAGCCTTCTGGCCCTGCTGGCGCGCCTGGCGCGCCGCCCGGCGGTGCTCACCTACCACTGCGACCTGCAGTTGCCGCAGGGGAGGTTCAACCGCATCGTCGACAGGGTCGTCTTTTTTAGCAACTACCTGGCCGGCCAGCTGGCGCAGGGCGCTGTGGCCTACACGGAGGATTTCGCGCGGCACTCTCCCTTCCTGTCGCGGTTTCTGCAGAAGGTACGCGTCATCCCGCCGCCGGTGATCATGCCGGCCCCCGATCCGGAAGCGGTGGAGGCGTTCCGCGCGCGCCACGATCTCGGCACGGGGGCGCAGCGACGGCCCGTGGTGGGCATGGCGGCGCGGCTGGCCACAGAGAAGGGAGTCGAGGTGTTGATCGGCGCGCTGCCACACCTGCTGGAGGAATTCCCCGACCTCAAGGTCCTCTTTGCCGGGCAGTACCAGGACGTGATGGGGGAAGAAGCCTATTACGAGCGGCTCATGCCCATGATCGAGGCGCTGGGCGACGATGCCGCCGGTGCGCATTGGGAGTTCCTCGGCGTTCTGAGCCAGGAGGAGATGCCGCCTTTTTTCGCGGCGTGCGACGTGCTGGTGGTGCCGAGCCTGAACAGCACCGAGTCGTTCGGCCTGGTGCAGGTGGAAGCGATGCTGTGCGGCACGCCGTCGATCGCGAGCAACCTGCCCGGCGTGCGCCAGCCGCCGCGCATGACGGGCATGGGGGAGGTGACGCCCATCGGCGATTCGACAGCGCTGGCCGGGGCGATCCGGCGCATCCTGCGCGACCCGGCGCGCTACAGCCGGCCGCGGCGGGCCATCGAGGAGGCATTCAGCCTCGACCGCACCGTCGCGGGCTATGAAGACCTCTTTGATTCCCTGGTGAACGATAGAGCATGGGAGGGACTGGCAGAACCGCAGGAACCGAACCCGTGACCGCCGACCCCGGTCACTCTGGGTGCCCTCGGGGCGCCGCTACCTGTCAATCGGTACCATGAGCGACGATCTTCTTTGGCGACATCTATGCGAGCTGCCTGCGTTCAGGGCGCTGCTGCGCGCCCAGGAAGCGCGCTTTTACGAGGACTGGCTGCCGCTGGAGCAGCCGGTGCTCGACGTGGGGTGTGGAGACGGGCACTTTGGCTCCGTGGCGCTCGCGCCACAGAGTGGGCCACTCACCGCCGGCATCGATCCCGACCCGCGGTCACTGGCAGAGGCACGGACGCGCGGCGCCTACGGGGTGGTCGCCCAGGCGCTGGGCGACAGGCTGCCCTTCGCCGATGGCGCGTTTGCCACAGTGGTCAGCAACTCGGTGCTGGAGCACATCCCAAAGGTACAGCCTGTGCTGGAAGAAATAAGCCGCGTGCTGCGACCCGGCGGCAAGTTTATCTTTTGCGTGCCCGGCGACGACTTTCAAAACCTGCTCTTCTTCCCCAACCTGTTTCGGCGGCTGGGCCTCGACGGGCTGGCCGCGCGTTACGAGCGCTACTTTAGCCGGATTTCGCGCCACTACCACTGCGACGGGCGCGCCGTATGGCGGCTGCGACTGGCCGAGGTTGGCCTCGAGGTCAATCACTGCTTTAACTATTTCTCGCGCCGGGCGCACGCCGTCCTCGACCTGGGCCATTATCTCGGTGGCCCCAGCCTGGTGGCCAAAAAGCTTTTTGGACGGTGGATCATTGTCCCGGCACGCTGGAACCTGGCACTGACGGAACGCTGGCTGCGGCCCCTATACGAAGAGCCTCTGCCCGGTACAGGGGCGTACGTCTTTATCGTGGCGCACAAATCGGCTGTGGCTGGCGAGTCGCAGGGATGTCCCGACTGACGGGAGACGTGCAGTGAAACGGAGCGCGCGCACTGGCGCCCGCGTTGGCGCCTGGGTCCTGCTGGTGGCTGCCCTGGGGCTGGCCGTGCTCGGCCAGTACTACTTTGTCCAGCGGCGCGACTATTTGTGGGACGGACTCGTCTTTTTCGCCGGCGCAGCCACGTGCTTTCTCCTGGCGTGGCGCGTGGGCGGCGGCACTGTACACGCGGCACGGAGCCCGCGCGCACCGCTGCCGTGGGTGCAGTGGCTGCGCTCCCACGCACCCCAGGCGCTCCTGCTGGCCATGGCCCTTTTTCTCTCCCTGATCGCCACCCTCCTAGCCACCGGTCGCGGCCTCGACGTGGCGATGGGGGACACCATCGTGCTGTGGCTGCTTGGGATAGCGGCCGTCGCCGCCGCGGCGTTCTGGCCCGCGCGCGCGCGTGCGACAGGCGAGGAGCCGGCGGACGAGGCCGGCCACGAAACAGGGGCAGGCATTCGTGAGCAAGTCCGCACTCGCCTGGAGCGAATGTCGCGCGCGCAGTGGTTGGAAGTGTCAGCAGTGGCAGGGCTGACACTCTTTGCGCTGGCTGTGCGCCTCGTGGCGCTCGACCAGGTTCCCTTTACCATCGGCGGCGACGAGGCGTGGCACGGGCTGCTGGCACGGCAGGTGCTGCACGGCGAGCTGCGCAACCCTTTCCACATGGGCTACATGTCGATGCCCACCGGCTTTTACTGGCCGCTGAGCTGGGCGATGTGGCTGGTGGGCAGCAACGTCGTGGGGCTGCGGCTGCCGGCGGCACTGGTGGGCGCGGCCACGGTGCCCTTCTTGTACCTCTTTGTGCGCGACCTGTGGGGGCGACGGACGGCGCTGATCGCGGCCGCGTTCCTGGCCGGCTATGATTACCACGTGCACTATAGCCGGCTGGGGGCGAACAACGTGTGGGACCCACTGTTCGTGCTGGTGGTGATGTGGGCGCTGGTGCGCGGGCTGTCGGCAGAGCGAGACAGGGATGCCGCGAGCTGGCTGCTCGGCGGCGGGCTGGTGATGGGGCTGAGCGTCTATTTCTACACCGGGGCACGGCTGCTGCCACTGCTGGTGGGCGCGTACGCTGGATTTGCCTGGCTGCAAGGGCTGTTCGGTGCTCCCGCCGCACCGGCCAGGCGGCGCATCGGCACGGGCCTGCTCCTCCTCTTTCTCGCCTTCCTGGTGGCTGCCGGGCCGATGTTGAGCTTTGCCGCGTCGCACCGCGACGATTGGAACGCGCGCATCAACCAGGTCGGCATACTGCAGTCGGGCTGGCTGGAGCGCGAGCCAGGGTTGACGGGCAAGACCACGGCGGCGATCCTGGCCGAGCAGTTCCTGCGCGCGGCAGGTGCCTTTCACGTATTCCCCGATAGGACGGTGTGGTATGGGGCCGAACGACCGCTGCTCGGTTTTCTGCCCGGCGTGCTGGGGCTGCTCGGCATGGCCTGGACCGTAGCACAGTGGCGGCAGCGCCGCTACTTTTTGCTGCTCGACTGGTTCTGGTCGGTGATCATCACGGGGGGAATGCTGACAGAGAGCCCGCCGTCGAGCCAACGGCTGGTGATCGCCAT
>DATHUZ010000545.1:0-3569 GCA_035461725.1 Anaerolineae bacterium | reverse complement strand
AGGTTGCCGTGGGCGACGGCGGTATAGAACGGGCTCTGCTCGGCGGTAGCCACTCGCATGGCTGCTTCTACCTGGCTGTGCACACCCTCCACGTCCCCGCACAGTCGCGCAGTGATGGTGAGATAGGCTCGACAACGGTCTTCGAGTGGAACGTGGCCCATCGACAGCGCCTCGTGCAGCGCGCGGTTCAGCCATTCTGCAGCTCCGTCCAGGTCGTCACACCACAACAGCAGAAAGCCGAGCGCAAAGATTTCGTAGCCGGCCAGCTCGCGGTTGTTCGCCTGGCGTGCCAGCTCGACCGATTTGCGGGTGATTTCGATCGTCGTGGGCGAAGGGCGGTAACGCTCCTGCCGCAAACGCTGCTGCCTCACCCGTGCATAGAGCTGAGCCTGCTGCTCGATTGTGCCGCGGCGCGCGAGCACTGCCTCCATCTGCCGGTTCAGGTCTGCCAGCTCGTCGAGCCTGGCCTGAAAATAGAGCAAGTCGCCACGCACAAACTGCATCCTGGTCCACGCCTTCCACCATTCCTCGTCCGAGTCTGCCGGCTCCTCGCCAAGCGCGGCGAGCGCGGCGGCAAGCGCGGCGTGCGCATCGGCATAACGGTGCTGGGCATGCCAGGTCTCGGCGAGTGATACGTTCAGCTGTGCGCGCCGCAGCCGCTGGGACGCGGGCAGGAGGTCGAGTGCATCCTGATTGTGTGTACGTGCCTCGGCGTGGCGGCCTGCACGGGCGAGGATGCGGCCGAGTGCCTCGTGCAGCGCTGCAACCTCCAAATCCGGCACACGTGCCTCAGGCGCAAGCTCCAGTGCGCGCTGCAGGTAGGAGATAGCTTCTTCGTTGGCATACACGGCGCCTGCCGCCTGTGCAGCACGCATCAAATGTAGCACAGCGCGCGCGGCGTCGCCTGCTCTGTCATAGTGCAGCGCGACCGCGGGGGCGACGGCGTCGGGCTCGTGACCGTGGACCTCTTCGAGGGCGACCGCGATGCGCCGGTGGAGCAGCCGGCGGCGCGCAGCGCTCAGGGAGGAATAGGCGACCTCGCGGATCTTGTCGTGGGCAAAGTCGTAGGCGTCGTTGCCCTGCTCGCGGATGATCCGCCGCTGCCACAGCTCGTCGAGGGCCGGCACCAGGCTGTCCTCGTCGCAGTGGCAGGCGTGGGCCAGGATCGAGTAGGTGAACTGGCGGCCGATGGCTGCGGCGAGGTCGGCCAGCTCGCGGGCAGGCTCAGACAGGTGCGCGAGGCGCGAGTCGATCGTGTGCAGGATGACCGCAGGAAGAGCTCCGCTGAGCGTGCCTTCCCGTACGGCACGTGCCACGACGCCGGCCCTCAGTACTTAGGTGAGAAACAGCGGGTTGCCCTCCGTCTCGCGATATATCGCCTGCACCTGCTCGATCGTCACCTGCCGCCCTGCCAGGCGCGCGACCAGGGTGGCAACCCCTTCCTGATCCAGTGGCTGCAATTCGACCTGTGTCACCTGACCGGTGCGGCTCAGGTCGTCCACCAGGCGGGCGAGGTCGGTGACGTCGGGCAGGTGGGAAGTGCGGATGGTGACCACTACGAGAAGCTGCACCTGGGCTGCCTCGTGTGCGCGAAGCAGGTAGGTGAGCCAGGCAAGGGTTTCGGGATCGCACCAGTGCGCGTCGTCCAGCAGCAAGGCGACGGCGTCGTGCGCCGTAATCGGGCGGACGAGGGCCTGGAAGAGGCGCTGGCGCTGCCACTCCTGGGTCAAGGGCTGCGGAATGCCCAGGTCCGGGCGGTCGACCAGGATTTCCGGAAGGAGGCGGGCGATCTCGACCAGCCACAGGTCGTCGACGGTCGGCAGGCTGTCGTGGAGCGGCCCGCCGCGCAGCCAGGTGGCGACCGGTGCGTAGGGGAGTGACCCGCCGCTGGAGTAGCAGTGTGCGATGCCGGTCGTGACGCCACGCCTCCTCAAGCCGGTCAGGAACTCTTCCGCGAGCCGGGTCTTGCCGATGCCCGCTTCGCCCGTGAGCAGGACCATCTGCGGGCGACGGGCGGCCGCGTCTTGCCATGCCACCTGGAGCTGCGCCCACTCGTCGTCTCGAGCGATCAGAGGGCTGGTCAACGCCACCGGCTCGACGCCGGCAGTCGCCGGCGCGTCGTGCTGCAGCAACTGCCGGTACAGATGACGCGTGACGGCATCCGGCTCGACCTCGAGCTCTTGCTGCAGAGTGGTGGCACAGGTATGGTAGGTGCGCAGGGCGAGGGCACGATTGCCGGCAGCCGCGTAGAGGCGCATCAACCGGCGATACGTCGACTCGATCACTGGGTCGTGGCGCAGTAGCCGCTGAGCCTGACGGATAGCGCCTGCATAGTCGCCCTGATCGCTTAGCAAGTCGACGAGCGCCTCCAGGCTTGCGGTGTAGCGATGGCGCAGGCGCTCGCGCTCCTCGAGCACCCAATCGTCGTAGCAGCTTGGCAACAGGTCTCCGCCATACACCGAGATGGCACGCTCCAGGGCCGCTCTCTGGGCGGAGAGATCGCCGGCCTGGGCTGCCGCGCTGGCCGCGGCCAGCGCGGCCTCGAATTCGGCCACGTCGAGGGTGTACAGAGCGGCAGTTTGCCACTGCACCGTGTTCCTGTCGGCATGCAGGAACCGATCGGCATCGGGCAGGGCCTGGCGCAGGTGGTAGATCTGTTTGCGCAAATTGGTGCGTGCCTGTGCCTCGGTCGAATCGGGCCAGAAGAGGTAGGCGAGGTGCGAGCGGGCTTGAGGTGCGTCGCGGTGCAGCAGCAGATAGCCGAGGAGGGATTGAAGAGCTGGCGTGTCGATGTCGGTTAGGGGCACGTCGTCGTGCAACAGGCGAAAATCGCCCAGAAGGTGGATGTGCAGCTTACCGCCCATATACGTCCTTACGGCACTGATGGCCTGCGGTTACGGCGAGGCAGCGATGCAGGGTCTGTGTTGCACGTTCAGTATAGGCGACCGAGCTCCATTTGTCAAGATTTTATTGATTAATATAGTGTAAGAAATTAAAGACAGGGATGGTAGCTGTGGTAGGCCAGGAGACGGTAGATTGGCAGGTTGCGCGACAGCCAACCTGCCAATCTACCAGATGCAAATCTCGGGGTGGATAGGGCGCATCAGCAGCACTCCACCTGCGGCTTTTGCCGCCAGGCCAGGAAGGCGCGCGCCCGCACTGCAACCCGGCCTAACAGCGGCCTGAACTGGGGCAGATGCCAGCGCCGGCGCCGGTGCCCTGGATTCGCCTGCCGCCAGCGGTTGGCTTCTGCCATGTTGGCTTCTCTCCTGAGCTGTGCCTCTCTTGACAATAGGTACATATTCCTGTTCACGTTTTGCCTCCCTTTCTGAGTTCGGTCACGTTCCCGAACGTGACCACGACTATTAACGTGACCAGTATAACAGATATTGCGTTCCGAGAACGTTCCTCTCGACGTTCTTCTGATGGTGGGGCGAAAAACGGCAGGTGCGGGCGCGCCCAAGCCCGAAGAGGAGAACCGGACAGCGTTATGGCCCGGCCTGGAGCCTGGCGATCAGTGCGTCCACCTGGGCCAGCCAGATGTTTGTGTCGCCCTCCGCTTCAAACAA
>DATHUZ010000544.1:0-5155 GCA_035461725.1 Anaerolineae bacterium | reverse complement strand
GTCGCGCCTGGGCAAAAACATTGTCATCCTCGGTGCCTCGGCCCTCGTGCTGAACCGCGAGCTGGGGCTCTTTGCCTCCTCCGAGGACGTGCTATGAGCAGCGCTTCTCTCATGCCCGGCGCGTTCGACCTCGTCGCACCCCGGTTCATGCCGCCGCTCGACCCCGGCTTCCGACCCGCGGTGCTGGCCAACCACGCCTACCAACGCGCGCTGGATGAATCAGGCGGCGGGGTGCCGCTCAGCCTCGCGCTCGAGCGCCCGGGCGGTGCCCTGTCGCGCTTTGAGACGCGTACCTTCCCCGCCGGTCACCCTCGTGCCGCGGCCAATCTCTTTTATGCCGAGCGCCTGCTCAAATTCCTGCTCTGGCAGCGCGGTGCGCACCGGGTATATGTGTCGGGTGCGCCGGGGATTGCCGATCACCTCGCGCGCGTCTACGCGCCGGGCGGCGCCCGCGCGTTCGACAATCGCTTTCTGGGCGTCCAGATCTACGGACAGCCGTTCAGCGTCGTCGAGCGCACGCCCGACACGATGCCGCTGGAGCGTGAGGTGCGCCGCCATCTCGGCCGCCACCGGGACGGCTGCCGCATTGGGTTCGACCTCGGCGCGTCCGACCTCAAGGTCGCCGCGCTGATCGACGGCGAGGTGGTGTTCAGCGACGAGATCGTGTGGCAGCCGCGTGAACAGCCGGACCCGCGTTACCATTACGACGTCATCGTCGCCGCCATCCGCGCTGCCGCCGCCCACCTGCCGCGGGTCGACGCCATCGGCGGCAGCTCGGCCGGTGTCTATGTCGACAACCGGCCCATGGTGGCCTCCATCTTTCGCGGCATCCCCCCGCACCGCTATGCCGAGGTGCGCAATCTCTTTATCCGCATCCGCGAGGAGATGGGCGTGCCGCTCGAAGTGGTGAACGACGGGGAGGTGACGGCGCTCGCCGGGTCGATGGCACTCGACGCCAACGCGGTGCTCGGCATCGCCCTGGGGTCCAGCCAGGCCGGTGGCTATGTCGCGCGTGACGGTGCCATCACCGGCTGGCTCGACGAGCTCGCCTTCTGCCCTGTCGACTATGGACCGGACGCGCCGGTGGAAGAGTGGTCGGGCGACAGGGGATGTGGCGCGCTCTATTTCTCGCAGCAGTGCGTGTTTCGCCTGGCACCGGCGGCGGGCATCGATGTCCCTGCAGGAGTGACCGATGCGGAAAAACTGGAGCTCGTCCAGGCCAAGCTGGAAGCCGGGCACCCTGGCGCCCGGCGGATCTGGGAGACGATGGGCGTCTACATGGGTTACGGCATCGCCCACTATGCCGACTTTTACGACCTGGAGCACGTGCTGATCCTGGGGCGGTGTACGTCGGGCAGCGGCGGCCCGATCATCCTGGACGGCGCGCGCCAGGTGCTGAATGGCGACTTTCCCGGGCTGGCCGCGCGTGTCCAGATCCAACTGCCCGACGAAAAGACGCGGCGTGTCGGCCAGTCCGTTGCGGCGGCCAGCCTGCCCGAGATCGGAGGAAGGACGCTGTGAAACTGCACCGTGAGGGCGCCGAGATCTGGGTGCCCGACGGCGTGCCGGAGGGGTTGGCGTTGGCGCGCACCACCCACCTGGCGGTCGGTGCCCACCAGGACGACCTCGAGATCATGGCTGTCGACGGCATCCTGCGCTGCTTCGGTCGAGGTGACCGCTGGTTCTGTGGCGTGGTCGTCACCGACGGCGCCGGCTCGCCGCGCGACGGCCTCTACCGCGACACCACCGACGAGCAGATGCGGGCCGTGCGCCGCGAGGAGCAGAAAAAGGCCGCCGTCGTGGGCGAGTATGGTGCGCTGGTGCTGCTCGATTACCCCAGCGCTGCGGTCAAGGGGGGGGACGAGGCACCTGTCGACGACCTCGTCTCGGTGCTGCGCGCCGCGGGCCCCGGGGCCGTCTATACCCACAACCCGGCCGACAGGCACGATACCCACGTCGCCGTCGCGCTGCGCACCATCGAAGCGCTGCGCCGCCTGCCTCCCGCCGGGCGCCCGGGGCGCGTCTATGGCGTCGAGGTGTGGCGTGACCTCGACTGGCTGGTGGACGACGACAGGGTCGTCCTTGATGTGTCGGCGCATGAGAACCTGCAGGCCGCCCTGCTCGGCGTGTTCGACTCGCAGATCGCCGGTGGCAAGCGCTACGACCTCGCTACGCTGGGCCGGCGGCGCGCGAATGCCACCTACCTCGCCTCGCACGACGTCGACGCCGGCAGCGGGGTCACCCTGGCGCTCGACCTCACCCCGCTGATCGAGGACCCGGCGCTCGACGTGGCGGCGTACGTGTTGGCTGCCGTCGACCGCCTGGCGCGCGACGTGGCAGACCGGTTGCAGCGCTTGGCGCGACCGGCCGTGGATGCGGAGAGGTAAACGTGATCCGATTTCGAGGAACAGACAGGGACCGTCCAGGTGTGGCAGCCGTCCGGTCCCTGTCGTCGAAGCAAAGAACCACCTGGGGCACGGACGGCCCGGTCGTCCCCGCTTGCACGCTCATTGTAGCACAGAACGGCAAAAAGTGCGAGCGAAACATTGCGGCGACGCGGGCTGGACATGCACGTCATGGCACGAGAGGAGGTGTCGGCCAGAGCAAAGCAGGCGCATTCGAGTCTCAGTCGATCCACAGTGGCTCTTGCTGGACCACAGTCCAGCATCTGAAACGCGGACTCGGGTCCGCACGGAGTGTCAAGACCGGGCCTACCGGGTGCACAAACAGGGTGGTTGGCACGCCGCCGGTTGGCTAACATAACTCATGACAGGAGGAAAAAGAGATGTCGCACAAGCTGATTGCCGTTCTTGTCCTGGTGAGCGTCCTCGCTCTGGCGCTCGCCGGCTGTGGACCCACGCCCGAGCCACAGATCGTGGAACGGGTGGTCACCCAGGAAGTGGAAAAGGTAGTCACCGTCGAAGTAGAAAAGGTCGTCACGCAGGAGGTCGAGGTCGAGGTGACCTCTATCGTGCGCGAAGAGGTCGAGGTGCTCGTCACCCCCGAGCCGCAGGGTGCGTACCAGGAGCTGGCCCGCGCCCGTGCCGGTGAGTTTGCCGGCACCACGGTGGACATCTTTGGCGTCTACACCGGTGAGGACGCCACTCGCTTCTCGGCCGCGCTCGTGCCCTTTGAGCAGGGTACCGGCATCGACGTCAACTTTGAGGGCTCGGCCGATTTCGAGACGCTGATCACCGTCCGTGTCGAGGCCGGCGATGCGCCCGACATTGCCCAGTTCTCACAGCCCGGCCTGATGCGCCAGTTCGTCGACAACCTGGTCCCCCTCGACACCTTTATGAACATGGACCAGCTCGAGCAGGACTATATTCAGTCGTGGCTCGACCTGGCCACGTTCGACGGCACGCTCTACGGCCTCTTTTACCGCGCCGCCACCAAGAGCATCGTCTGGTACCCCAAGCCTCAGTTCGAGGCGGCCGGTTACCAGGTGCCCGAAACGTGGGATGAGCTGATCGCCCTCTCTGACCAGATCGTCGCCGACGGCGGGGTACCCTGGTGCATCCCGATCGAGCACGGCGGCAGCACCGGCTGGGTCGCCACCGACTGGGTGGAGGACATTCTGCTGCGCACCGCGCCCCCCGAAGTGTATGACCAGTGGGTGGCGCACGAGATCCCGTTCGACAATGCAGAGGTCGCCGAGGCGTTCGACTACCTCGACGACATCTGGTTCAACGAAGAGTATGTCTATGGCGGCCGCGAGGGCATCCTGACCATCTTTGTAGGCCAGACCGCCGAGATGTTCCCGAGTGAAGAGGAGGGCCGCGAGGAACCGGCCTGCTGGATGATGAAGCAGGCGAGCTGGATCCCGGCCTTCTTCCCCGAGGGCGTGGCGGCCGGCACCGACGCTTCCTTCTTCTACTTCCCGCCCATCGAAGAGGAGTATGGCAGCCCCGTGCTCGGCGGAGGCGACCCGATCGGTATGTTCAACGACCGCCCCGAGGTGCGTGCGGTGATGCAGTACCTCGCCACTCCCCAGGGCGCCGAGGTGTGGGTCAAGACCGGCGGTTTTATCTCGCCCAACCGCTCCGTGCCGATCGAGTGGTACACCAACGAGGTCGACCGCCTGCAGGGCGAGATCATGCAGAACGCCGACGTGTTCCGTTTCGACGCGTCCGACCTGATGCCCGGCGAGGTGGGCGTCGGCACCTTCTGGACCGGCATGATCGACTGGGTGAGCGGTGCGAAGGATACCGCCACCGTGCTGCAGGACATCGAGGCCAGTTGGCCTGAATAGCCCACCACGCATGGGCCAGTCACACGCGACGAGATCCCGTAGGGGCGCGGTCTCCGCGCCCCCGGGCTGCCAGGCTCGCACTGGGTTGGCGAAACGATCGGGACAGGGCAGCTACCGCCCGCCCTGTCCCACCTGTACTGCCGGATCCGGGAAGGTGGCATGAACGTGACCGTGGAAAAAGATCGCACCCCGAGGCGAAACGTGGAGCTGCTCGTCCGCCTCGGCGTGGCCCTCCTGGTGACCGCGTCAACGCTCCTGATCCTGCGCTGGAGCGCCGGCTTTATGCGCGACGACGAGGCGCCCAGGCTGGCTGTCATGCTCGTGGCCCTCGTCGTCGGCGTGTCGGGCGTCTGGGTCCTCTTCTGGCTCGCCAACGAGTGGGTCTCGCGCCTCCCCTTCCGCCGGGCCAGGGAGCTGCTGCTGCCCGTGGTGTTCGTCGGACCGGCGGTGGGGCTGCTCCTCGTCTACCTCGTCTACCCTGTCCTGAACACGATCTATATCAGCTTTTTCGACCGCAAATCAGACCTGTTCGTCGGCCTCGACAACTACCGCTTTGTCTTTACCGATCCGAACGTGCAGGTCGCCTTTCGGAACAACCTGATCTGGCTCGTCGTGGCGACGAGTATCTCGATCGCCCTTGGCCTGCTCATCGCCGTGCTGGTCGACAGGATCCGGCTCGAGGCCGTTGCCAAGTCGCTCATCTTCTTGCCCGTCGCGATCTCGGCCGTCGGCGCCAGCGTGATCTGGCGTTTCGTCTACGCCTTTCAGCCCGCCGGCCGGCCCCAGATCGGCTTGCTGAATGCCCTCGTCGTCGCGCTCGGCGGCGACCCTGTAGGCTGGTACCTGCGGCCGCCCTGGAACAACCTGGCCCTCATCGTGATCATGATCTGGCTCCAGACCGGC
>DATHUZ010000543.1:0-5011 GCA_035461725.1 Anaerolineae bacterium | reverse complement strand
TTTCTCGCGTTGAGCCTGCTGCGTGGGCTGGTTTTTCTGGCGGCGGCAGCGGTCGACCGCTGGCCTGCCGCGGTGGGGGCGGTTCTCTTGCAGCTCCTGGTGCTGGGGCTGGCGTGGTGGGGGACGCGGGTCGAGCCCTTTCGCCTGCAGGTGACACACCTCGACCTGGCCGATCGGGGCCGGCCGGGCGCGGGGCGGATACGCATCGTGCAGCTTTCGGATCTGCATATCGAGCGATTGACCAGGCGAGAGCGCGGACTGCCCGAGCTGGTGCGTGGGCTGGGGCCGGATCTCATCCTCCTCCCCGGTGATTTTCTTAACACTTCATACAATCGCGACCCTGAGGCCGCCGCCGGCCTGGGGGCGCTGCTGGGCGAGCTGGACGCACCCCTGGGCATGTACGCCGTGTGGGGCACGGCGCACGTGGACTATCCCGACGTCCTGCGGCCGGTGCTGCAGGCCGCGGGCGTCGAGGTGCTCGAAGATCGGGCCGTTGGCCTGTCGCCGGATGGCAGCGCCGGGGGTAACGAGGAACTGGGAAACAGCGCGAGCAGCGCGCTGTGGCTGATGGGGGTGACGCCCACGTGGGCACCTGACGAGGACGCGGAGAGGGTGCGAACGCTGCTGGCGGCAGCGCCGCCCGGCGCTTTTTCCCTGCTGCTGTACCACCTGCCCGACCTGATGCCGGCTGCCGCGGCGCTCGGCGTCGATGCCTACCTGGCGGGCCACACGCACGGCGGACAGTGGCGCGTGCCGGGGTTCGGCGCGCTGGTCACCAGTTCGCGCTATGGAAAGCGGTACGAAGCAGGCCTCTACCAGGAAGGGCGCACCCGGCTGTACGTGAGCCGGGGCCTGGGGATGGAGGGCTTTGGCACGCCACGGGCGCGGCTCTTTTGCCGGCCCGAGGTGGTCGTGCTCGATCTGCATGGGGCAGGGGTCCCGGGCGAGGAGAGGGGTGGCTGAGCCTCGCTTTGGGTTGTGGTCGCCCTTCGTCGCCCTGGCGGCGACCCTGCTGCCGCTGCTGTGGGCCAAGCGCTGGACGACACACAGCCTGCAGGAGCTGAGTGTGCGCTGGGTGGGTGACCGCGACGTGGCGCTCGTCGTCTATTTTGTGCTGGTGCTGCCGGGTGTGGTGCTGCACGAGCTGAGCCACTGGGCGACGGCCAAGCTGCTGGGCGTGCGTGTGTCGGGCATATCACTCGGGCCGGTGCGCAAGCGCGGGAACCGGGTGTCGCTCGGCTCGGTGCGGGTGGGGCGGGTGGACGTGGTGCGGGGCACCCTGATCGGCCTGGCACCGCTGCTGGCCGCTTCGGCGGCGATCTCGCTCATCGGCACGTTGGTGTTGGGGGTGGACGAGCTGTTGGCCTCGGCGCCGCGCGGTGGGCTGGAGCTGGTGGCTGCAGGGGTGCGCCAGATCCTGGACGTGCCTGACGTGTGGCTGTGGCTCTACCTGATCTTTGCCGTGTCGAACGCCATGCTGCCGAGCGAGTCGGATATGTGGGCCGTGCGCCCGCTGCTCGCCTTCCTGGGCCTGGCCGCCGCTGTGGTGGTGGTGGTGAGCGGCGTGCCGAGCGTGTCGCCAGACGTGGTGGCGGCGGCGGGCGTGGGCGCCGCCTTCCTGGCGTCGGCTTTTGGCCTGACCCTGGCCGCCAACGTGGTGTTTGGGGCGGTGATCGGGCTTCTTTTGTGGATCACGCGCAGGCTGCAGGAGCCCTAGGACCCCAGTAGTACTTCTGGTGGAGTTGCCAACGGGGTTGTTTAGTGTTATAATGCGATAGATAGATGTGGCGACGTTGCCCATCTAATGCAGACGAGGAGGACAGCAAATGTCGAGCATTATCTCCATTCATTCCTTCCGCGGCGGAACGGGCAAGTCAAATCTGTCTGCCAACATCTCGGCTGCCATCGCCCAACAAGGATACCGGGTTGGCGTGGTCGACACCGATATCAACTCCCCAGGAATTCACGTCCTCTTTGGATTGGACGACTCGAAGATGGACAGGGCGCTCAATGATTATCTGCGCGAGCGGTGCAGCATTGAAGAGTGCGCCTACGACGTGAGCGAGCGAGTGGGGCTGAAACCGGGCCGCCTCTACCTGATCCCTTCCAGCATCAAGCCGGGCGAGATCGCGACGCTGTTGAAGGAGGGGTACGACGTGGGGCTGCTCAACGACGGGTTCCACGAGCTGATCGAGGTGCTCGATCTCGACTACCTGGTGATCGACACGCACCCGGGGGTGAACGAGGAGACGATCCTGTCGATCGCCATCTCGAACCAGTTGTTGATCATCCTCCGGCCCGACCAGCAGGATTTTCAGGGGACCGCTGTGACCCTGGACGTGGCGCGCAACCTCGAAGTACCCCACCTGTACCTGGTTGTGAACAAGGTGCTGCGCCGCCACATGGCCACGATGGCCGACATGGTGCAAGAGACGTACAACTGCGACGTGATCGGGGTGCTGCCCCTGTCGGAAGACGTGGTGGCGCTCCAGAGCAGTGACATCTTTTTTGTGCGCTTTCCCGACCACGAGGTCTCGCTGCGCATCGGCGAGATCGCGCGTCGACTGATGTGGCCTGCGGAGTGAGCCGCGGCAGGAGGCACAGAAGTGGAGTGTTCGATCTGCGGCGAACCCGCACAAGGGATCTGCAAGTTCTGCGGGCGGGCCATTTGCCAGGACCATTTCAAAACGATGGTATATCCGATCGCCGTGTACGTGGGCGAGGGGAATATACCCAAAATGATCGTCGTCGCCGACGCCCTCCTCTGCGGGCAGTGTCACCTTCAGCCTGAACCGATCGAGATGCCCGAGATCTATTAGGGGCGACAAGGAGGTAACCAAGTGGATGGACTGTGGGGTAGAGTCCAGGCCGAGGTTGAAGCCAGGGAAGGGCGTCGTGGCCTCAGCCCGATCGATTTGCTCGATCTGCCGCGGGCAGAACGGATCCTGTTCAAACGCCTTTTGAAGGAGCGGATGATCACGCTTGCGGATGCGGCAGCAGAGCTGGCGCAGTCAGAAGAAGAAGCGGAGCACACGCTGGGTGTGCTCGTGGAAAAGACATATTTGATCGAGTTCGAGAAGAAGGGGCAGAAGTGTTACAAGATCCTGCTGGCACGCAAGGAGGGGAAGGATCTGCCTTTCAACATGTGGGACGATCTGTCGGCAAAACTTGGTTAGTGACAGCGCGGTCTGTGGCATGTCAATCGTCGACCGGCCGGCGAGGGGGGCTGAGCCAGGGCCAGCGCCTGCAAGTGAGGCCGGTAGTGGCAAAGGCCGGGCGAGGGTTTGTTCTGGAAAGCGGTTCTCAATGACCAGGAGAACCGCTTTGTGTTGGATTGTGCAGGCCCACGGAACCGTGTAGAAGCAGGGGCGGCCGACACGCCGCCAGATTCTCGCAAAAGAAAGGGGCGGCTCTGGCGCCGTGCATACTTGGACGAAAGGGGGCTGCCAGGCCGCCGGTGGCGTACCCCCTGTTTCTGTGCAGACCGGGGGCCAGGAGCAGCGAAACGGAGGGATGGTGAGCGAGGCGAAAGCACCGAGACTTGAAAGCGCACCTGAGGATGGTTCAGGCGCAGGCGAGCACGCGGCGGGCAGCAAGGACGAGATCCTCGAGCTGGCGGCAAGCCGGCGCCGCGAGAAACAGGTGGTCGACGTCGAGCTGGCGAGGATGCTCGTCGTCGTGGTCTGCTTTGACGGCGTTCCCGGATATTATGGGCTGGCGGCGTCGAGCGTCGAGTCGATCGTGCCGGCGATGAATGTGACCTTTGTGCCGGGCGCACCGCCCTGGATCCCGGGGGTGGTGAATGTGCGTGGTGAGATCGAGTCGGTGCTCGACCTGCGCGCCGTGCTGGGCCACGGCTATGCGGTGGTCCACGCTGCCGCCGGCGGCGGGCCGGCAGCCGGGCAGGCGGCCGGGCCGGCAACCGGCGTGGAGTTTGGCCAGGACGTGGCGACGGCACCGCGCCTGCTGATTGCCCAGGACGGCGATCTGCGCTCAGGCCTGCTCGTCGATCGTGTCGTGGACATTCTGGAGATTGCCCCGCCGCTGCCGCCCCCGCTGGCGCGCGAGGGGAGCAAGGGCGTGTACGTGGCCGGGGAAGGGGAATATGACGGCCAGGCACTGGTGCTGCTCAATCTGGGAGAGGTGTTCCGGCGTGCGCTCGAGGGAGAAGCCACGGTCTAGCCGCTTGCCCTGGGTGGAACGAAAGGGGAGATGAGCATGTATGGAACTGCCGGCGATACCACCCCCCCGCGCTCGGCGCGGGCGGCGCGCCCCGACCGCGGGGTGCGCTCCGAGCCCGGCGCGGGCGCTGAGTATGGGGTCCGGATCGCCAACCGCTTGCGATGGATGCTCCTGGCAGCCCTGCTGGTGTTCAACAACGCCGGCTTTGCCGGCGGCCGTGGCACGGTGGGGTGGGCGAACGTGCTGCTCGTCCTGGGCGTGGGGCTGGCGGCCTGGGTCTCCTATCGGCTGGAACAGGGGCGCGCGATAGCGGTGCGCGAGGTGCTGGCGATCTCGGCGGTCCAGGATCTGCTCATCACGGCCGGGGTGGGGCTCACCGGTGGTTATGAGAGCCACCTGTTCGTCCTCTATTATCCGTCGCTGGTCGTTCTAGGACTCTTGATGGCGCTGCCGGCGAGCGTGGCGTACGCGTCGGCGGTAGGCCTGGTGTATGCCGGGCTGAGCCTGATCGGGGCGCAGGGTGCAACGACCGCCGCGGCGGGGGCGGTGATGGTCAAGGTGCTGGCCGAACGCTGGCTCGCGCTCTATGTGGTGCTGGGGCTGTCGGCCTGGGCGATGCGGCACGAGCGGCGCGCGCTCCGCCGGGCAGAGGCGACGGAGGCGGGGCTGCAGCGGGCGAGTGACGAGCTGCAGGCCGCACTCGACAGCGTGGCGGCAGTGTGGCAGTCGACGGCGTCGAGCATAGAGCCCACCGAGCTGGCCCGCCACGTAGAAGCCACCGCGGTAGAGCTGGGCGACGACTGCCGGCAGATCGAGGCGGCGGCCGCCG
>DATHUZ010000542.1:0-1668 GCA_035461725.1 Anaerolineae bacterium | reverse complement strand
GCCAGGACGAGGATCAGGCCCAGGATCCCACCCATCATCGCCGTGAGGAAGGACGGTCGCGGTTCCAGCACACCAGGCTTGGTCAAGACACACCTCCTGTCTCCGAGAGCTGGCGACAGGCGCGAAACTGCTCGATCGGCGCCTGCGCCACTTCCCTCACCAGGTCGACAACGGGCGGCACGAGCGCGTTCGCGGCGGGCGTCAGTGCCTCACCCCACGTGGCATCTACCGGCTCCAGCTCCACCAGCAGCACGTCGGGTGGGAGCGCGGCCAGATGCCGTCCGATCACCAGCAGGTGATCCAGGTCGATCACGCCGGCCCCCGCTTCGCGGATTCGGGCCTGTATCTCCTCTGGACAGTGCCCCCCCTCTTCCCAGGGGCGGCAGTACACGCGCCCGGGCCGTCGCTCGCGCGGCATGCCGGCGAGCAGGATCAGGCGGTCGTAGGGCGGCTCCGCCGCCGCCAGGTCCTGGGCCACGTACAACGCCCCATACCCCAGGTCGGCCACCTCCACCCCCGCGGGCCACCCCATCCCCGCCAGAGCATCGCACACGATCAGCCCAAACGAAGCATCCCGCTGCCAGCGGTGGCCCACCCCACCGATCAACACCCGCGGCGCGCTCACCGATCTCTGCTACGCCTGCGCCGCCGGGAAATGGATGCCGCACCCGCAGGTGTTCACCTCGCGCGTCACCACCCTGTCGCCGTCGCCGTGCACGTGCGTCGTGCACGGCATGCACGGGTCGAAAGAACGGATCGTTCGAAAGATGTCGATCCCCGTGAAATCCTCCGGCCGGTCGAACTCTTCGAGGATCGGCGTGCTCAACACCGCTTCCTCGTATGGGCCCGGCTTGCCAAAGGGGTCGCGGGGTGAAGCATTCCACGTCGAGGGCGTCACAATCTGATAGTTGATCAGCGCGCCCTCGTCCATCTCCAGGTGGTGGGTCAGCCAGCCGCGCCCCGCCCCCCAGAAGCCGACGCCGATGCGGTGATCCTTCGGCACGTGGTAGGGAGTGGAGGGCCGGTTCTCGCCGCGCCTCATCAGGTCGAAGCAGATCAGCAGGTTTTCATAGGCCACCAGCATCGAGAGGAGGATGTGGTAGGCACGGTTGCGATTGCGCTCGAAAGCGTTCCACACCTCGGGGATCTTCCACTCGATCTCCATCGCCGGCAGCAGCGTCTTGGGCACGCTCATGTGCACGCTCGTGCCTGTCGACTGGATAAAGCGCGTGTGAGGCAGCTTTTGCGCCGCTGCCAGCATCCACATGCGCGCGTACGTTCCCGCCTCCACTGCCCGCCGGTCCCACCGTGGTGTCGAATCCCAGGTGTACTTTTCCTTCCAACTGCGCCTCTGCGTCGTCAGCGGCTTGGTCTCCTTGTTCCACGTGTGGTTCGGGGAGAGGGGGTTGCCGAGCGGGTCGGTGCGGTGGCGCACCCCCTCGTTCTCCCAGCCCTCGTAGAACGAGTGCTCGACAAACTCTTCCATGCCCATGTTGATCAGATGCAGGTTGGTCGTCACCAGCTCGCCGTCGAGCACCACGCCGGGCGTCGCCCAGCGCCTGTCGCCCCAACTGGCCGCGTTCTCGTAGGTGCCGTCGTAGGCGAACGGATCGTCCCACATACCGCAGTCGATCAGGTTCTTGGGCCGGGTGCCCACCTGCTTGTAGA
>DATHUZ010000541.1:0-10289 GCA_035461725.1 Anaerolineae bacterium | reverse complement strand
GGTGTTTGCACTCATCGTCGGTTACCTCAACGGCTTTATGGTCATCAAGACCGGCTTGCCCAGCTTTATCGTCACCCTTGCCACCTTTTTCATCCTGCGTGGTGCGAACGTCGGCGTGACCCGCCTGGTCACTTCCCAGGTGTACGTCGGTAGTATCGACAAAGCGGCAGGGTTTGACACTGCGAGAAAGTTTTTCAACGACGGCGTGCGGCTCGCCGACATGGATTGGTGGAGCTCGATCGCCGACAGGCTGGGGGGAATAGAAACGTTCAATCGGTTAGGCGCGGTCGAATGGCGTACCTCGATCGTGTGGTGGATCCTGATCACGATCCTGGCGACCTGGGTGCTGCTGCGCACCAAGTACGGGAGCTGGATATTTGCCGTCGGCGGTGACGCCGAAGCGGCACGCAAGGTCGGCGTGCCTGCCTCGCGCGTCAAGATCGCGCTCTTTATGACGACCGCCGTCGCCGCCTGGCTCGTGGGCATGATGTACGTCGTCCGCCTCCGCTCCGCGGTGGCCAGCCAGGGCATCGGGCAAGAGTTTGTCTTTATCATCGCCGCGACCATCGGCGGCACGCTGCTGACGGGGGGCTACGGCTCGGCCGTGGGCGCCGCCATCGGAGCGGTGATCTTTGGCATGGCCCAGGTGGGCATCGTCTTTGCCGGCTGGGACACGGACTGGTTCTACAGCTTTCTCGGCGTCATGCTCCTGGTCGCCGTGCTGGTCAACAATTATACGCGGAGGCGCGCGACAGAGATGAGCGTGGCCTCGGCCAAAGTGCGGACAGAAGGGAGCTGACAGATGACAGACACAACACTCGGCGTGCCAGCCGTGGCAACACGCGCCAAAGAGCCGATCCTCGAGGTGCGGGGTGTGACCAAGATGTTTGGCAGCGTGATCGCCCTGAGCGATGTGTCGGCCCGCGTCTATCCCGGCGAGGTCACCTGCCTGCTGGGCGATAACGGCGCCGGCAAGTCGACACTGATCAAGATCCTGTGTGGCGTGCACCAGCCCACCGACGGAGAGTACCTCTTTGAAGGCAAGCGGGTGGCCTTCCAATCACCGCGCGAGGCGCTGGACGTGGGCATCGCTACCGTCTACCAGGACCTGTCCCTGATCCCGTTGATGCCCATCTGGCGCAATTTTTTCCTCGGCAGCGAGCCGGAAAAGCGTCTGGGGCCGATCAAGTGGTACGACATCGACCGCGCCAAGCGCATCGTGCGCGAAGAGATGGCCAAGATGGGGATCGACATCCGCGACCCCGACCAGCCGGTGGGCACCATGTCGGGCGGCGAGCGCCAGTCGATCGCCATCAGCCGGGCCGTATACTTTGGCGCCAAGGTGTTGATCCTCGATGAGCCGACGGCGGCGCTGGGCGTCAAGCAGGCCGGGATCGTGCTGCACTATATCGTGCAAGCCAAGCGGCGCGGCCTCGGCGTGATCTTTATCACGCACAACCCCAACCACGCCTACCCGGTGGGCGATCACTTTGTGATCCTGCGCCGCGGCCAGGTGCTGGCCGACTATCGCAAGGACCAGGTGACCCAGCAGGAGCTGATCAACCTCATGGCCGGCGGGCAGGACCTGGTCAAGCTGCAGGAAGAGCTGGCGGCACTACTCGAGGAGCCGATCGCGCTTGAATGAACAGAGCACGCGCAGGCGTGCCGGCGCGGCCAATCTGGCACACGCCAGCACCGTCCTGCTCTTCACGCTCCTCGTCGCGCTGGCCGGCGTGGTCGCCGCAGGCAGCCGGGCAGCGGTGCACGGCGGCCACCCGCAGCTCGTGATCGATGCTTCGATCGGCGCCGACCTGGAAGCGGTGACACGCGAGACGTGGAACCGGTTCCTGGTGGCATTCGATGCGCGCACCGGCTGCTTTGGCGATGTGCACGTGAGGGCAGCCTGGGAGCTGGAGAGCCGTGCCGCTTACGATCCCGAGACGGCGACCGTGACGGTGCGGGTGCCGGGCACGCGGGCCATGCTGCAGAGCGCCCTGGTCCACGAGTGGGCACACCACGTCGAGTTTCAGTGCCCGGCACACGAAACGCTGCGGCCCGCCTTCCTGGCGGCGCAGCGGCTGGCGCCCGGCACACCCTGGCGCCCCGACACGCCACCCGCCGACGTGCCAGCCAGCGAGTGGGCCGGCATCCCGTCGGAGCAGTGCGCCGAGGCGGCGATCGAAGTCGTGCTGGGCGGCAGGCCGGTGCCGACCAACGTCCGCCTCACACGCGAGGCTGTGCAAGTCGTGCAGGAGTGGGCCAGTGGGGATGAGTAACCGTAGCACCTTACAGAGGAGAAGTTGAGCATGTACAAAAAGCTACTCGTGCCGGTCGACGGCTCGTCCCTTTCGAATCGCGCGGTAGAAACGGCAGCCGCGCTTGCCGAATGCTGTGACGCGTCGGTTCACCTCATCCACGTCATCCGCGACCTGTCGCTGCCAAAAGAGATCCTGGACATGATGGCCGCCGGAGAGGTGACGGCCTCGCGCATGCAGATCCTGCAGGACTCGGCCGAGATCATCCTCGGGAATGCGCGAAACAAGCTCCAGGCAGCCGGGATCACGGACGTGGAGACTGCATGCCTGCTTGGTGACCCCGCGACGCAGATCCTGGCGGCGGCGGCGGAGCGCGGTGCAGACCTGATCGTGCTTGGACAGCGCGGCCTGGCTCCCCACGGCGACCTGCTTGGCGGCGTGGCACGCAAGATCGTCAATCGGACGACGGTTCCGTGCCTGATTGTAACGTGAGTGAGCGGGCAGTGGTGGATCGCAGTCGGGAATCGGGAAGCAGAGAATTCGGAAAGACGGGAAGTGAGGGGATGAACAGCCGCGAGCGCGTGCAGCGCGCGCTGAGCCATCAGGAACCGGACCGGGTGCCGTTCGACCTGGGCGGCACCGGGCTGAGCACGATCCACGTGACGGCATACCGAAATCTCCGCCTCCACCTGGGACTGGCGGAGGTCGAGCCGCGCGTCGCCTTTCTCGCCGAGCAACTCGTGCTCGTCGACGAGGACCTCGCCCAGCGGCTGGATGCCGACGTGCGCCCGGTGCTGCCGGGTACGGCGTCGACGTTCGAGTACACGTTCCGGGATGAGGGGGAATACGAGGCGTACACCGACGAGTGGGGCATCGGGTGGCGCAAGCCGAAAGAAGGCGGCTTTTACTACGACATGTACCACCACCCACTGGCGAAGGCTACCTCGCTGGCCGACCTGCGGGCGTACCCCTTCCCCGACCCACTCGACGCTGCACGCTACCGTCCGCTGCGGGCCCAGGCCGAGGCTGCGGCGGCCCAGGGCAAGGCAATCGCCCTGCTCGGGCCGTGTGCCGGCATTTCCGAGGTCTACTCCTGGCTGCGCGGCTACGAAGAATATTATGTCGACCTTGTGCGCCATCCCGACTGGGTGGGCTACATGCTCGACCGCCTGGTCGAGTTCAAGAGCGCCTACTGGGCGCGTGCGCTGGCGGAGGTGGGTGAGCTGGTGGACGTGGTCGTCGAGGCCGACGACCTGGGCGCGCAGCAGGCGCCCCTCATGTCGCCACGCACCTATCGCAGCGTCATCCAGCCGAGGCACAAGCGGCTGTTCGAACAGATCAAGGTCCAGGCGCCGGTGAAGGTCTTTTACCACACCTGCGGCTCGGTGCGCCGCCTGCTCCCCGACCTGATCGACGCCGGGATCGACATCCTAAACCCGGTCCAGATCAGCGCCGCGGACATGGACCTGCGCACACTCAAGCGGGAATTTGGCAGTGATCTCGTGTTCTGGGGCGGTGGCGTCGACACGCAGCGCGTGCTCGAGCGCGCCACCCCGGACGAGATCCGGGCGCACGTGCGCGAGAACATCGAGGCACTTGCGCCGGGCGGTGGATTCATCTTTGCCACCGTGCACGACATCCAGGCCACGGTGCCGGCGGAGAATATCGTGGCGATGTGGGAAGCGTGGCGAGAGTATCGGAACGGATAGATTGGTAGATTGGTAGATTGGGGCACGCGGTGTACTAATCTACCAATCTACCAACCCACCAATCTGGCAGTATAGAGGAAGAACATGGCAGACAAGATCAACGTAGGCGTTATCGGCGCAGGACGCATCGGGCGCGTCCATGCGGAGAACCTGGTCTACCGGATGCCGGAAGCGCGGCTGGCCGGCGTGTCGGACGTATTCGTGGAAGCGGCAGAGCGCCTCGCCGGAGAGCTGGGGGGGGTGCCGGCGTATCAAGACCCCCGGCGCATCCTCGACGACCCGGATGTCGACGCGGTGCTCATCTGCTCGAGCACCGACACACACGCGCCGCTGATCGAGCAGGCGGCCCAGGCAGGCAAGCAGATCTTTTGCGAAAAGCCGATCGCGCTGGAGCTGGCGGCCATCGATCGCGCGCTGGCAGCGGCGGACGAGGCCGGTGTAAAGCTGCAGATCGGCTTTAACCGGCGCTTTGATCCCAACTTTGGCCGGGTGCACGACCTGGTGGCCGCGGGGGAGGTCGGCACACCGCACCTGCTGCGCATCACCAGCCGCGACCCGGCACCGCCACCGATCGCCTACGTGCGCGTGTCGGGCGGCATCTTTCTCGACATGATGATCCACGATTTCGACATGGCGCGCTTTCTCATGCCTGGCGAGGTCGAGTCGGTGTATGCCGCTGCTGCCGTCCTCGTCGATCCGGCCATTGGCGAGGCGGGCGACGTCGACACGGCAATCGTCACCCTCCACTTTGACGATGGATCTATCGGCGCTATCGACAACAGCCGGCAGGCGGTCTATGGCTACGACCAGCGCGTGGAGGTCTTTGGCAGTGGCGGTTCTGTCTCGGCCGATAATGCCTACCCGAACACGGTTATGCTCGGCAATGCCCACCGCGTGCAGCGCGACTTGCCGCTCAACTTTTTCATGGATCGCTACGTCGAGTCGTACGTGCGCGAGCTGCGCGCCTTTATCAGCGCCGTCCTGGACGACGTCCCGCCGCCCGTCACCGGACACGACGGCCGCGTGCCCGTCGTCATCGGCTATGCGGCGAAAAAGTCGGTCGCCGAAGGCAGACCGGTGAAGCTGAGTGAGGTTAATGCGTAGAGCAGGCATCAGGTATCGGGGGATCGGGAAACCAGGCGTGCCCAGTTACCTGCTACCTGATACCCACTACCCGTTACCCGAAGGACAGGAGCAAACATGGACGACATTCGCATCGCGGTAATCGGCGTGGGCCGGATGGGCCTGACGCACGCAGAGAACCTGGCACGCAGGGTGCGTGGGGCGCGCCTGGCGGCCGTCACCACCTCATCGGAGGAGCGCGCTGCCGCCGCCTGCCGCTGCTGCGGGCAGGTGTCAGTCTACCCCGACCTGGCATCGCTGCTCGACGCGGAAAAGCTCGATGCCGTGTGCATCTCTAGCAGCACTTCGGCCCACCCGGATAACGTCGTGGCCTGCGCGCAAGCCGGGGTACACATCTTTTGTGAAAAGCCGCTCGGTCTGAGCCTCGACGAGTGCGACCGCGCGATCGCCGCGGTCGAGCGCGCCGGGGTGAAGCTGATGATGGGCCACGTGCGCCGTTTCGATGCAGGTCACGTGGCTGCCAAAGAGGCGATCGACGCGGGCGCCATCGGCCGGCCGCTCGTCTTTCGCGCCATCAGTGGCGACGTCGACCCTCCGCCGCCCTCCTTCGCCGATCTCGGCGTGAGCGGCGGCCTGATCGTCGACGCTATGTATCACGACATCTACCTGTCGCGCTGGCTGCTCGGCGATGAGGTCGCGCGCGCCTATGCGGAAGGCGGCGCGCTCGTCGACCCGGACGGCGTGGGCGCCGTGGGCGACGTCGACAACGCCGTCGCCACACTCCGCTTCCGGCAAGGTGGCCTGGGCACTTTCTTTGTCAGCCGCACCACGCGCTACGGCCACGACCTGCGCGTGGAGGTGATCGGCGACGAGGGGGCGGTCCAGGTGGGGCGCTTCCGCCAGACGCCGATGCGCCTGCTCGACCCGCGCGGCGTGCACCACGACATGCCGTGGACCACGCCCGATCGCCTGGGCGAGGCGTTCGTCACCGAGATGCAGGTCTTTATCGACTGCCTGCGGGACGATGCCACGCCCCCCATCGCCGGCGGCGACGCCCGCGCCACGCTGGCCGTCGGCCTCGCCGCCACCCGCGCCATGCACGAAGGCCGGCCGGTAGACGTGGAAATAGTCAAGTAGGAAATCAACTTACGGAAAGGAACGAATGATGTCAGAAAAAGAAACACCTCTGGGGCTGCTGCCCACCAACCAGCCCGACCTGTTTTTCGAGGACAATACGGTGGGTCGCCTGAAGAAGGAAGTGTGGGACGCCAGTGATGCGCAGATCGACGCCATCCTGGACGAATACGGCATCCCCTCGCCGGTAGAGTGGGGCAAGCCGGGCTCCTACATTCAGACCACCACCCGTTGGCAGGTGGAAGAGAACCGGAAAAAGAACGACGTCGTCTTGATCCCCGTCGGCTGCAGCGAGCTACATGGCCAGCACCTGCCCAGCGCTTCTGACACGCTCTATGTCAGCCAGATCGTGGAAGGCGTGCGGCGCTACACCGCCAAGAGGGGGGCGGCGGTCAACCTGGCCCTGCCGCCGCTGAACTATGGCAGCCACCCCTTCCACCACTTTGGCATGCCCGGCACGGTTATCATCCGTGAGAACGTCGTGCGCGAGTTCATGATCGACGTCATGCTTGGCCTGTGGAACGACGGTTTTCGCAAGCAGATCATCATCAATAACCACGGCCAGTTGTGGGTGCTGGAATCGGCGGTGCAGCAGTTCCAGCAGCGCTACCAGTTGCCCGGCATCTTTCGCGTCATCGACTGGCACCGCGCCGTGCGCGAGTTTTTTCGCACCACCGAAAAGGGCGGCAAGTGGGACACCAACTTTGTCCACGCCGACGAATCCGAGACCTCGCTGGGCCTGCTGCTCCACCCCGACATGGTCGACATGCGCTACGCCGTCGACACCGAGGGCAAGAGCTACCTGCCCGACGGCCACTTTGACAAGTCGGTCGACCCCTTCAGCCGGCCCAGCCGCTGGTCGGAGGGT
Organism: Anaerolineae bacterium; assembly: GCA_035461725.1. Classification (GTDB taxonomy): domain Bacteria; phylum Chloroflexota; class Anaerolineae; order JAAYZQ01; family JAAYZQ01; genus JAFGIA01. The sequence continues at coordinate 3,240 of DATHUZ010000541.1, read as the reverse complement.
GAAGGCCACTTTGCCATCGAGATCGCGGCCACGCCTGAGGGCGTGGTGGGCCAGGCCACCCACGGCTCGGCCGAAAAGGCCAAGCGGCCCGTGGCAGCCATCCTGAAGTACCTGACCCTGCTCAACGATCAGATCCTGGAGGTCTTTCCCGCCGGCACGGTGCCGCCCGTGGAAGAGGTCACCCTGCGCGACGAGGGCGAGATGGAGCCCTACCTGCGCGAGCCGCTGAGCGAGGGCTGGAAGTCGGTGTACGGCCTGCCCCGCCTGGGCCTGGGCTCGGACTGGTAGTCCCTGGCAAGGCAAGCATGAAACTGAGCATCGTTCTCTCGACCCATGCCGCGCAGTTCCAGGCCGTGGCCTTCAAGGGCGACCTGGCTTCCAACCTGGCCAAAGTCGCCGCCTGGGGCTATGACGGCGTCGAGCTGGCCATCCGCGACCCCAGGTTGGTGGATGGTGACGAGCTGCTGCGCCTGGTCGATTCGCACGGCCTGGCGGTGCCGGCCATCGGCACCGGCCAGGCCTGGGGCGAAGAGGGCCTATCGTTCACCGATCCCGATCCCGACGTGCGCGCCGCAGCCATCGAGCGCACCATCGCCCATATCCCCTTTGCCGCCCGTACCGGCGGGCCGATCATCATCGGGCTGCTGCGTGGCATCGTCAAAGAGGGCGTGGATCAGGGGCAGGCGATGGACTGGCTCGTCTTTGCCCTGCAAAAGTGCTGCGCCGCGGCAGCGCCCCAGGGTGTGCGCCTGGCGCTGGAGCCGATCTGCCGCTACGAGACGACGCTGATCAACAACGTGGCCCAGGGACTCGACCTGATCGAGCGCGTCGGCGCCGTCAACATGGGCCTGCTGCTCGACACCTTTCACATGAACATCGAAGAGCCGGCCATCGAGGAGAGCATCCGCACCTGCGGCGACCGCATTTTTCACTTTCACGTCGCCGACTCGAACCGCTGGTATCCCGGCGCCGGGCACCTCGACTTCACATCGATCCTGGCGGCGCTGCACGGCACCGGCTACCAGGGGTTCGTCTCGGGCGAGTGGATGCCCTGGCCAGACGGCGACACCTCGGCACAGAAGGGGATCGCCTACCTGCGCGGGGTAGAGCCGTCTCTGGCGGGCGAGGATGTGAGAGGCAAGTAGCAGCGATGAGCCTGGGATTGCACAGCGGCAGCATCCTGTACACCAACCTGGTGACCGACGTGCGCATCGCCCGCGAAACGGGCTATGACGCCCTCGAGATCTATATCCCCAAGCTGGTGCGCTACCTGGACGCGGGCTATACTCCTGCCGACCTGATCCCGGCCCTGGGCACCTGCCGGCCGGCCATGATCAACTCTTTCCTGCACATCGAGCGCCAGGAGCCCGACTTTCGCGGCGACCTGCTGGCGCAGTGCGAGCGCCTGTGCACGGTGGCGCAGGCCCTGGGCTGCCCGGCGCTGCAGGTGATCGCGCTCAACGCGCTGCGGGGCCAGCCCTGGCCGGACATCCGTCGCCAGCTTGGGCGCTCGCTGGCCGAGCTGGCCGACGTGGCTGCCCCGTATGGCGTACGGCTGGCGGTGGAACCGGTGTCGTTCACACCCTTCCGCACGGTGGCCCAGGCGCTGGAGGTGCTGGACACAGCGGATCGGGACAATACCGGCCTGTGCCTCGACACCTTTCACCTCTGGACGGGTGGCACGCCCTGGGAAGATGTGGCCGCCCTCGATCCGTCCCTCATCGTGGTCGCACACATCGGAGACGTTACTCCCCGCCGTGGGGAGGAGTGGAGCGACGACGACCGGGACGTGCTGCCCGGCGATGGCATCCTGCCTCTGAAGGAGGGGATCGCCGCCATCCGGGCGACGGGTTACGACGGGCTCTGGTCCGTCGAAATGTTGGGCGCGCGCCATTGGGAGTGGGATCCCAAAGTGCTCGCCCTGGCTTTGAGACATCGCGCCGAGGCCTTACTGGCTGCGTGACGGCGTTGTCACCATATCAAGAAGAAAAGAGGAGATTGTTTCAATGAACGGCAAAATGCGAGGCGTTACGCTTTGCGCAGACTGGGATCCGCGGCCGGGCTTCAAGCTCGGACCGAAGGACATCGAGGGCAAGCAGACTTATCTGGGCAGCCGGGTGTGGCGAAATCCGCGCATCGAGATGCTCGAGTACGACATCCCCAAGCCCGGACCCCGTGAGGTCGTGTTGGAAGTCAAGGCCTGCGGCATCTGCGGCAGTGACGTGCACATGGCCCAGGCCGATGACGAGGGCTACACCTGGTATCCGGGCCTGACCGGCTTTCCTGCCATCCTCGGTCACGAGGTGTCGGGCATGGTCGTGGACTGGGGCAGCGAAGCCCGCGACAAGGTGACCAACAAGCCATTCAAGGGCGGCGAGCGGGTCTGTACCGAAGAGATGATCTGGTGCGGCGAGTGCAAGCCGTGCGCCGATGGCTATCCCAACCACTGCGAGCGGCTGGACGAGATCGGCATCAACACCCAGGGCGGCTTTGCCAAGTACCTGGTGGTCCCGGCCCGCACCCTGTGGAGCCTGGAGCCCCTGGCCGACCGCTACCCCGGCGACGAGCTCTTTGTGGCGGGCAGCCTGGTGGAACCCACCAGCGTGGCCTACAACGCGGTCGTGGAGCGCGGTGGCGGCATCCGCCCCGGCGACAACGTCGTCATCTGCGGCGGTGGCCCGGTGGGTATGGCCGCTTGCGCCATCATGAAGCGGATGGGCGCGCAGAACGTCATCATCTCCGAGCCGCAGAAAGAGCGCGCCGAGCTGGGCCTGACCATGGGCGCCGACTATGCCATCGACCCCACCCAGGAGAGCTTTGTCGACCGCGTGCTGGAGCTGACCGACGGCATGGGCGCCAACCTCTACCTGGAGGCCAGCGGCTTGCCGACCATCGTCTACCCACAGATCGAGCAAGCCGTCTGGGAAGGCCGGGCGCTGAACGCCATGATCGTGGTCCTGGCCCGTGCCGACGCCAAGATGCCGGTTACCGGCGAGGTCCTGCAGGTGCGGCGCGCGGGCATGGTGGGCGCGCAGGGCCACTCGGGGCACGGCACGTTCGCCCGCGTCATCGCCTCCATGGCCGACGGCATGGACATGACGCAGATCGTCACCAAGCGCATCACCCTCGACCAGGTCAAGGACAACATCATCATGCTGCGCGACGACCGCAAGGAATGCAAGATCACCTGCGTCGACTTTGACTAGAACCAGGTCAGGGTGACAGCCACGCGCCGGTGCG
>DATHUZ010000540.1:0-3727 GCA_035461725.1 Anaerolineae bacterium | reverse complement strand
CCGTCAAACAAGCGATCGATTACGTCACGACCCTATCGACAGAACCGGAAGAGGAGGGAAGACCGTGGTGGAAGTAGCGTGGAAGAAACGGCTGGACGATCTGCAGATCGGCTCTCTGGCCGGCATGTTTGGCGTGCAAAGGCCGGTGATCGGAATGGTGCACCTGTGGCCGCTGCCCGGCTCGCCGGGCTATGCAGGGTACGGCATGGACGACATCCTGGATCATGCTCGCCGCGACGCGGAGGCGCTGATCGAAGGCGGCGTGGATGGCTTGATCGTCGAGAACATGTGGGACATTCCCTATTATGCCGGCACGGACCCACGGATGGAAGCCGTGGTGGCGCAGGGGGTAGCGGCGCGTAAAATCAAAGAGATGGCGGGCATGCCCGTCGGCGTGAACGTGATCCACAACGGCTGGCTGGCAGAGCTGTCGATAGCGGTCGCCGCCGGCCTGGACTTTATCCGGGTGTGCATTCTGACCGGCGCCCGCCTGTGGGACACGGGCGATTTCGGCTCGGGCTGTGCCGCCGACCTGCTTCGCCGCCGCAAAGAGCTGGGCGCCGAGCACGTCAAGCTCTTTGCCGACGTCGACAAAAAGCACTCGGTGCCCTTTCCGGGCATCGACCTGGAGACGCACATCGAGTGGACCGAGTTCTATCGCCCTGACGCGCTGATCGTGTCGGGCAGAATGACGGGCGACGCGCCGGACCTGGACAAGGTGCGCCAGGCCAGGGAGGCGGCGACGCGGCCGATCTTGATGGGCAGCGGCACGACGGCCGAGAATATCGGCGCGTTTATGCGGTACGCCGACGGTGCCATCGTCGGCACCAGCCTGAAGGTGGACGGCGTGATGGAAAATCCGATCGACGTCGAGCGCGTGCGCCGCTACGTGGAGGCGGTGAAAGAGGTAGGCTGAATACCCGGCATCCGCCCGGGGAGTTGAGCGTTCGAAAACAAGAGCTCCCGCCGGCAGCCACCGGCGGGAGCTCTTTGTCGTCTATTAACCGCCCTTCCCCACATAATCAGGCAAGATCATGGGGGACTCGACCTCGGTCTCGATGCCAGCCTCGCCGAGCGCTTTCTCCCACGCGCCCACGTGGCTCAGCGTCAGCTTGCCGAGCTGCACCTCTTTGGCGCGCCTGCCCGCAGCCGTGCCGGCGCGACGGCCATAGACGGTCACCTCGAGGAGCGAGTTGCCCATCAGCCGGTTGCGGCCATGGACGCCGCCGCTGATCTCGCCGGCACCAAAGAGGTTGGGCACACTGGTCGCGCCATCGGGCTTGAGGGTCACGCCGCCGTTCTGATAGTGGAGCGTGGGGTAGATGAGCATCGGGTCGTGGATGATGTCGACGCCAAAGCGGGCGAACTGGCGCACCATCGCCGGCAGCTCTTTTTCGATCGTCCCGGGGCCATGGATGATGTCGATCATGGGCGAATCGAGCCAGGCGCCGACAAAGCCGGTGGGTGTGACAATGCCCGTGCCGCGCTCGACACACTCGCGAATGATGGCGCTCGCCTCCACGTCGCGTGTCTCGCGTGGAAAGACGAACTGGTCGCCGTGGATGTTGCACACCTGTGCACCGAGGCCGCGCACTTTTTCTGTCACGAGCAGCCCGATGATCTGGGCGGGATAGGCCGCGCCGGTGGGGTGGTACTGCATGGTGTCGAGGAACGACACGTCGGCGCCGGCGCGATAGGCGAGCACCACACCGTCGCCCGTGGCGCCATAGTGGTTGGTGGTGGCAAAACCCTGGTAGTGGAGCCGCCCGCTGCCGCCGGTGGCGATGATCGTCGTTTTGGCCCGCACGACGCAATGGTCGCCCGTCTCCAGGTTGAGCAGCACCGCGCCCGCCACCTGGCCCTTGTCGTCCATGATCAGCTCGACGACCGGGGCAAACTCGACGACCGTGATGTCTTCTGGATACGACCGCACCTCATCGCGCAGCGTGCGCATGATCTCGGCGCCTGAATAGTCGCGTGCCGAGTGCATGCGCTTGCGGCTGGTGCCACCGCCATGGATGGTCAGCAGGGTGCCGTCAGGCTCCTTGTCGAACATGCACCCCAGGCTTTCGAGCCAGGCGATCACCTCGGGCGCGTCGCGCACAAGCGCCTCCACCAGGTCGGGGTGGTTGGTAAAATGACCGCCGCCCATCACGTCGAGGTAGTGGATGACGGGGCTGTCGGCCGGCTTGTCGGCCGCCTGGATGCCACCCTGGGCCATCATCGTGTTCGCATCGCCGTGGCGTAGCTTGGTGGCGATCAGCACCCTGGCGCCCTGCTCACGCGCCATGAGGGCCGCGGCCGAGCCGGCCCCGCCGGCGCCGATGATCAGCACGTCGGTGTCAAAATCGATCTTTTCCAGGTCGATCTCGACATTGCGCAGCAAGCTGTGCCCTTCGATCAGATCGGCCAGCTCGTGTGGCGTGCGTTTCCCCTTGCCCGGCCCTACCTTTAGCTCGCGCATTCCTTCCGGCTTGTAATCGGGGTGGTACTTACGCAGCACTTCTTGCTTCTCTGCCGGCGTCATCATCGGCCACGTTTCGTTCAGGCGCGCCGGCCGGGTGGCCTCGACGCGCCGGATCGACTCACGCATGGCCGGGGTGTATCCAGTCGCGCGTGCTTCCAAGTCTGTCATGTTCTCTCTCCTCTAGTCGCCTATCGTCGCACTGCCGCCACTAATCCGGCTCGATGTCGCGCGTATTGTAGCGCTGGCGCAGCTCGGCGTCGGGCATTGCCTTGATCTCGGCGAACCCGGCGTCGTACGTGCCGGCATTGATTTCGGCCACTCGTTCTGCCAGGTGTTGCGCCCTGGGTGCGATGTACGCACCATACAGCCGCCGCGCCAGGATGGCAATGTTCGGCTGCACTTCCTCGGCGGGGCAGCGCGACACGCACATGCCGCACATGATGCAGTCGAACGACAGGTCGGCCACGCGCGCGATATCGCCGCGCATGGCCGCCGCCATATAGTCCTTCACCTGCAAGTCCTGCGGGCAGCTCTTGGTGCACGTCCCGCACCCCAAGCACTTGAGCACCTGCGGGTAGAGCCTGACCAGCGTGGCAAAGGTGGGCTGCAGCTCGTCCAGGCGATAGTGCGCGCGCTCGGCAGGGTAGAACGGGATCTGGGTCAGGTGCATGCCCCGCTGCACCTGCGTGCCGCACGCCAGGCCAAAGTGCAACTTGGGATCGTTTTCGATGCGATACACGGTGGCGCACGCCCCGCAGAACGCCGCCCGGCAGCCGACGCCGCGTATGAGCTTGTACCCGGCGTACTCGAGCGCGCCCATGATCGTCAGTGCATCCGGCACCATGTAGCGTTTGCCCATGATATAGATCGGGATCATTTCAACTTCGGACATTTCGCTCTCCCATCGTCGTCAATTCGTCTTCCCTGAACTCTTGCACCGGTGCCGCCTCTTCCAGGCTGCGGCCCGGATGGTAGTCGAAGATCGCCTGCGCCCGCTCGGCCACCGCCCGGAACGCCGTGGCCACAGGAATGTCCACCGGGCACACGTCGCTGCACAGCCCACACCCCACGCAGCTCGTCGCCATGTGGTTCATCCGCGTCAGGTGGAACAAGAGCGTGTCGGGCAGCATCCGCACCGTCCCCTTGCGCTCGGCCCACTGGTAGTACAACTGCGACTCGTGCTCGAACGTCGGCGTGCGGAAAATGCACTCCCGGCAGTAGCAGATCGGGCAGTTGATCATGCAGTTGTGGCAGCGGATG
>DATHUZ010000539.1:0-3065 GCA_035461725.1 Anaerolineae bacterium | reverse complement strand
GCAGTGTCGATGCCCGGTCCGCCCGGTCCACGCCTCGCTCCCTCTGGTGCTTCCGCGGCGAGCGCGATCGCCGGGGGCGCCTCACGCATCGCCCGGAACCGGGCCATGTACTCCTCTGCTGCTTCCTGATATGAGGAATATGCCGTGGTGTCCATCCGCACAACTCCTTTCACCGAGGAACCGGCTCCGTCATACGAGACGACAAGCGTGCATCGCCTGTGGGAGTATTCTAACCGGATCGGCAAGAGTTGTCAAGGTAGAACGCCGAGAACTGCGGGGTCCTGTCAAAGTCGACTGACAAAAGACTTCCGATGTTTGCGAAACATCGGAAGTCTAGACTCTGACTTGAGCCCGAACGACAGGGCCTCGCAATGACAGGGGTGGGGGGCTAGCGGCCCCAGCTTATGCTCTCGTACTGCCAGTCTACCGCCAGCCCGCCGTCGCCCAGGTCAAAGAGCTGGCGCTGGCCGCTGCCATCGGGCCGCATGGCCCACACGGCCCACACACCGCCGCGGTTCGATACGAAGGCGAGATACCGGCCGTTGGGTGACCATGCGGGCAGGCCATCGATGGCGCCATGCGTCGTCAACTGCTGCACCTCGCCGCCGGCACCGAGCAGGTATATGTCCCAGTTGCCATTCCTATCCGACATGAAGGCGATCTGCCCGTCAGGGCCTGCCACTGCGGCCGTATCACCCGGGTAATCGGTCAGTGCTTCCAGGGTCTGCGCCCCTGGCGCCGAGCTGACTGCGAGCAGCCCGCATTGCGCCGAGCCGCTGCTCCAATCACATCCGGTATACACGATCCGCCCGTCGGGCAGCCAGGCCGGATGGTCGCCCAGCACCTCGTAAATATCGGCGCGCACAGGCCGGTCCTGGGTCCGGCTGCCGTCGAACAGCACCTGGTCCGCGATGTACAGCCGCGGCTGGCGATCGGGATTGCGCGTCGAGCTGTAGATCAGTGCGTCGCCCTCGGGAGACCAGCACGGCAGGCGGTCTTCCAGGTAGGTGCTGATCTCGATGGGATCGCCTCCGTCCACGTTCACGATGTGGATGTTCATGTGCAGCGGCCGCTCGCCGTTCAGCGCCAGCCACTGGCCGTCGGGGCGGAAGGAAGGCTGGTGCATCTGCGCCGCCACCAGGCGCCGGTCGCTGCCGTCGGTCCGGGCGACGTAGGTATCATAGTGGCCGAGCTCTACATTCCAGGTCGAGAAAGCGATCCGGCCGGGGAGGGCAGGGGGGGCCGTGACGGCGGGTGGCACGGCCTCGGAGCCCGGTGGTGTGCTCGTCGCGGCGCCGGGGGTGCTGGAAGGACCAGGCGTGGACGTATCGGTCGCGCCTACCTGGGCCGCGATCGCCCCCCTCTCGCACACTTCCTGGGCCTGGAGTGCCAGGGGGTATGCCGCGTCGTGCTCCAGTGCCTGGTGGTAATAGACCCGCGCATCGTCGCACCGTCCCTGCTCGGCATTCATCACCGCCAGCAGCGCGTACGTCTCGACGTCGTCGGTGCCGAACGAGAGCGACTGCTCGAGGTACGACTTGGCCTGGTCGTACTCGCCGAGATAGTAGTGAGCGCGGCCCAGGGCGGTGTAGGTCGCCGGCTTGCGGTAGAGCACCATCGCCTGGGTGAGCGACTCGATCGCTGCCCGATACTGGCCCAGGTCGAGGAGCACCGATCCGAGCTCCTGGTGTCGCACCCACAGCTCGGGCTCTACTTCTGCGGCGCGGCGCAGTGTGTTCACGGCGGCGGTGGAGTCGCCGTCGAGCAAGTAGAGACGCCCGCGGACGCTGAGCGCGTCGGCCAAAAGAGGAGAACGGCTCATGGCGGCGTCTGCCTGCTCGAGCGCCTGGGGCAAAAGAGCGCCCAGCAGGTAGGCCTCGGCGAGCACGGCATGTGCCCGTGCCGCGACCTCCTCGCCGGCGGCGTCGCCGGCGCCGATCGCCAGGTCGACCGCTTTGCGCCCGGCCGACAGAGCGTCGTTCGCGTTGCCCTGCCCAACATAGACACGCGCCAGGGCGGTCCACGCCTGGGCATTGTCCGGGTCGATGGTGGTCGCTTCCTGGGCGTGCACCAGGGCCTGCTCCAGATCGCCGTCCAGGAACAGCGCCCAGGCCCAGCCTGCCTGCACGCGGGCGTCGCGAGGCACCTGCTCGGCGAGTGACCGGTAGCGCTCAATCGCCGCGTCCAGGTCGCTGCGTAGCGTGAGGGTTGTCGCTTCTTGCAGGAATGTGCCCAGCTCGTCGGGTGTCGGGATACCGGAGGCTGTCCGTGCCGGCGCGCTGCTTCCTGCCGTGGGCTGCGCACGCGACGAGAGGACCGGGCCGGGAGCCGAGGCGGCGATCACCGGTGTCCGCACGCGATCTGTGCGCCGCGGCTCAAAGCTGTCGGGAGCGACGAGATAGGCCACGATGGCGGCGACGGCTACCAGGACGAGCAGTCCGGCAGGCGTGGGCATCACCGACGGGGTGCGCTGCCGGCCGTCCCTGGGACGTGGCGCTTTTGCCTGCCAGGGCAGCCTGAGGCGCCGGCCTGCGCCGGCCGTGGACGAGGTGGTGGATGGTGGCGGCGTGCTGCGCAGTGCCGCGAGCAGGGCCTCGTCGTCCTCTTCGGCCGTATCGCTTTCAGTGAGAAGCGGGGCCTGGTAGATCAACAGCGTATCGCCCACGCGGATCCTGTCGCCGTCGCGCAGCACGCGGTGCCCGATGAGGGTGATACCGTTCACCAGGGTCACAGAGGTGCCCAGACTGCGCAAAACGAGCCCGCCGTCGCGCGCATAGATCCGCGCGTGGCGCTCACCTACCTGGCCCTCTTTGATCACCAGGTCGTTATCGTGATCCCGGCCGATGCGCAGCTCGCCTGCCACCGTCACCGTGCGCAGCGTCTGCCCCCCGGATCGTATGGCTAACCGGGCGACCGGCCCGCCAGGGTGCGGCAGTCCGGCGGCCTGTGACTCGCCCGTTGTATCGTCTCGCCTTCCCACCATGCGCTTTTCCTTCCTCGGTAGTGCCGCGAGCGTCGATTGTAGCACAAATCACCGAGTGGGGCAAGATCGAGCAGTGAGGAAA
>DATHUZ010000538.1:0-15061 GCA_035461725.1 Anaerolineae bacterium | reverse complement strand
GGCATGGAGATGTTGATGCAGAGCCCGCCGGGGGCGCGGACGTTGTTCAACGGCCGGTGGTGCGACTATTTCGCGGGCACCGGCTACCTGGGCTTGCAGAGTCACCCGGCGGTGCTGCAGGCCGCCATCGAGACGCTGCAGCAATATGGGTTGAGCACCGCCACATCGCGAGGCGGGTATGGCGAGCATCCCGTGTACCGGCAGTTAGAAGAGGCCGCGGCCCGCTTTTTCGAGGCGGAGCGGGCGCTCCATTTCGTATCGGCCTACCTTGGCAACGCGATCATGGTCCAGGGGCTGTTGGGTGACTACGAGCAGATCCTGGTAGACGAAGCTTCTCACTTTTCTGTGTGGGATGGCGTGCGCACAACAGGGATACCCGTGACCTCTTTCCACCACCTGGATGCCGAGGATCTGGCAACGTGTCTGCGGGCCAGGCTCAAACCGGGTGAGCGCCCACTCGTGATCAGCGATGGGGTGTTTCCTATCTCGGGCGAGATCGCGCCGGTGCCCGATTACGTGGAGGCACTGGCGGCGTACGAGGGGGCCATCCTGTGCCTGGACGATGCACACGCGACCGGCGTGATCGGCGAGAAGGGCCAGGGGACGCTGGAGTATTATGGACTGCAGGGAGAGGGGCGCTACACCACGCACACGCTGAGCAAGGCGCTGGGAGGCCATGGGGGCCTGATCGCCGGCGGCGCCAGAGTGATCGAGCAACTGGTCCGGAACTCGAAGGTACCGGTCGGGGCGAGCCCATCGCCTCTGCCGGCGGCCGGCGCCGCGGCGCGTGCGCTGGAGCTGGTCCGGAGCGATCCTGACCTCCGCCACCGGCTCTGGGAGAACGTCAGGCAGGCCAAAGAAGGGCTACGCGCGTTGGGCTGGACATTGGTCGACACGCCGGTGCCGATCCTCTGCCTCGGCGCCCGGCCAGGGCTGGACCTGGCGCGCATCCAGGCGGAGCTTTACGCCCGGGACCTGTGCGTCGCACACGTCAGGAGCTACAGCAGCGCGCCGCCCGGTGGCGCGCTGCGGATCGCCATTTTTGCCACGCACACCATGGAGCAAATCGACAGGCTGGTGGGCGAGCTCGGCAGCATCTTGTGAAAGAGAGCCTGCTCGGCAGCCTGTCGGAGAGAACCTTCCAGGGTTCGTAACCGGCGCCCGGATGGCAGAGAAACGCGCTCAAGTGCACACTACAAACGGGCTCTGCGGCACACTCCTTGACGCCAAAAAGCCGAAGGGCCGGCTTGCCCGGGCCGGCCCCTCAGACTTTTTTTACTGCTGCTGATTAAGGATGGCTTGATTATAGGAGTGGCAGATTAAGGGGAGCTTAACCATAGATTAGAGAAAGATTAGAATCGGTTGACAGCCACCCCGTTGCACCGTATAATAGACGTGCAAGTGCCTGTGGGTCATCGATCTCGAATTCTACTGCTTCAGATCCACTGTCGTACCACCCTGCCCGCATTTGCTCGAAATGCCGGTTCGCACTGCGTGGGGAGAGGAGGTGGGGCGCCGGGAAGCACCGGTGAGTGCAGTCTGGTTCGTTTCTCTTCGAGGAAGAAAGGAGCGTATCATGTCTCGTTCACCACTTTGGCACGTGATCCTGCGTTGGGTGCCCGTTGCCACCATCTTGCTCTTTGCCATCCTGCTACTCCTGATCGTCGGGGGCACGCCGGCGTTTGCCGGCCCACCGGATGGTTCGCCGGCCCCACTGGAGGTATCCTTCATTCCGCCCGCAATCTACCCTGGCCCACCCCATGTCGACTCTGCTCCGCCTGCCGTCTACCTGGCTCAACCGCCGGTAGTTTCGGGCCCACCTGACAGCGTGCGCCGGCCGCTACCCGCCAGCTACTCCGCAGCGCCCGACTATCCCGAGGGCGCCGTCTGGCGTGCATCCCAAGGCGGCGCCGACCTGCCCGGGCTCTTCGGCCAGCCTATCCCCAACCCTGGCTTTACCACCGATCTCACCTACGATGCGTTCTATGGCTTTGTGGCCCCGTACGACGTCGTCAGCGTCCTTCGCACGGCCGACGGGGCCTACGGCTCCGCCGAGGCCGACGGTGTCGGCTTCTTCTGGCTCATTCCCTACGACGGCGCCGGCCGGCCCACCAGCGTCAACCCCGGGGACACATTTGAGCTGCGTGTGAACGGCGTCCTCGCCGCGACACTGCAGTCACTCGACATCACCGGGTACCTTGACGTCATCGGCGACGACGTCTTGGGCACCATCCCCGGCCTCGCCATCGGCACCCCCGTCACTGTCACCCTCGGCGAGGGACCCACCATGCTCGCCGACGAGCCGCGCGTCGTCACCTTGATTGCGGATGGCGCCGGCAACTTCTCGGCCGACTTCACCGGGATAGCTGGCATCGGCCCCCAGATGATGGCCCAGGTCGAATACCGCGACGCCGCCGGCAACACGGTGCTCGCCCACGTCTACCCATCCGACGTATTCCGCCTGCTGAACATGAGCTCCATCCAGGGCTTTGCCGTGCCCGGCGCCACGGTGGCGGCCACAGTCTACATCACCTATCCGACAGATGTCCGCTGGGCCGGAACGGTCGAGGCCCGCTGGCCCCATGGCTGGTTCAGCTTTGGTGGCGTGTGGGCCGAGCCTGGCGACGTGGTGGAGGTGGACATGGGCAGTGGCGCGCCGCCTGCTTCGCTCGACGTCGAATGCCCCGAAGCCCGTCCCGACGCCGCCACCAATCAGATCCTGGGCTGGGCGCCGCCGGGCGCCATGGTGCGCGCCTACGTCTGGAGCAGCTTTGACGGCCTCTATGCCGAGGATACCGCGATCGCGCAGCCCGACGGGTCGTATACCATCACCCTTCCCGCCGATCTGGAGACACGGCACTGGCCCTACGTCGGCTAAGCCGACGCCGAGGGTGACGAGATCGGCGTTTCGAGCGCCGCGCCGCACATCCGCGCCTACCCATTCCAGCAGGGCTTTTACGCCTTTGCGTCCCAGCCCCACGTGCCCGTTACCTACACCCTCACCACGGCCAGCGGCACGTTCATCCACCATCAGTGGTGTGGCTGGAACAACGCCTGCGACTGGATCTGGGGCTACGAGCTGGCGCCCGGCGACACCATCGAGGCGGCGTTCCCCGGCAGCGCGATGATGATGACCATCGCCGATGTTGCCGTCCGGCCCGACACCTCCGGCGACGGCGTCGAGGGCACCGTCGACCAGGCCGGGTTCATCGAGGCGACCGTCTCCCCGTGGGGCGACTGGCTCTATCCAACCTTCGGCTGGGCGCAGACGACCGGCGCCGTGTCGGGCGCCTACAACCTCTACTTCGACCCCTTCGATGTGCGCCACGGCATGAGCGCCATCTATGTCTACTTCTACGAGGCCGCCGCAGGCCACCGCACCTTCGGCGTGTTCAACCCTTCTTATTGGGAGACTCCCTACTTTGAGGTCCATCTGCCCTACGGCGTGAGCGGCACACCGAGCTACCCCGACGAGCTCCTCACCGTCCGCGTGTACGACAACGGCGGCGCCCTTGTCGCCGAGACGAGTGACGACCACGACGTCGACCCGTGGCGCTTCTGGTACGACGACTTTCAGGGACACAGCCTTCAGCCCGGCTACTGGGTCGAGGTGACCGGCGACAGCGGCTGGACCGCCGATATCCGGATCCCCCTCCTCGATCTGACGGTCGATCCAGCGGCCGACCTGGTGTCGGGCATCGGGCCCACCGCGCAGCTCATGATCGAGTACGAGACACCGTGGGGCTGGGACAGCCGCTTCGTGCCGGTCGACGCCGCCACCGGCCTCTTTACCTTCGACGCCGGCTGGCAGGGCACCGACTTGGTGCCTGGCAGCACCGTCTATGCCATCTACCAGGTGTCCGATGGCAACCGTGTGCGCCAGTGGGCGCGCATCGGCGAGCTCTTTTCCGTCGAGTTCTGGCTCGAGCAGGACGGCAGGACGGATATGTGGGGTAACGCCCAGCCCGGCAGCCCCATCACCATCACCACCCCCTACACCACCGTCTATGCCTTCGCCGACCCCGTGTGCGGCGGCTGCTGGGGCACCCACGTCGGCGACCTCTTCCCCGGAGACGCCGTCACCGTGGTCGCCGCGCCCGGCAATGATCCCGTCTACGTCGTGGTCCCCGACCCGCTCACCGCCAACGCCGACTCGAGCACCGACGAGGTGTGGGGTCAGATCGGCGGCTGGCTCAGCCGCACCGTCGAGATCCACGGCTGGTGGGACGACGGTTACCGCGAGGTGACCAGCGACCCGGCCACCGGCGAGTACCTGGCCACCTACCCTGACGTGCCGCGCGGGGGCGCGGGGTACGTGCGCTTTGCAGACATGATGGGCTACACCGGCGTGGTCTTTCACCGCCCCTTCCGCACCCCCGACCTGCTGCTCGACGTGAACTATGGCCACGACTGGATCGAGACCCGCTACGAGGCGGGCCACACGGCCTGGATCACGGTCACCGACGGTTTCGGTACGCCCAAGGCCACCATGGAGATCCAGACGCAGCAGGTCCCCTGGTGGAACCCAGGACAGACTGGCTTTAACACCGATATGGGCGACTGGGCGCCTGTACGCCCCGACATGTTGGCCGGCGACTGGGTCTACGTGCGCCTCGACAACGGCCAGGCAGCCGATGTGCAGATCGGCGAGATCGCCGGTGCACTCGATGTCGGCGCCGACACGGTCCAGGGCAACGTGTACGCGGGCTGGTTCACCGATCCGTTGTACGGCCAGTGCGACGTATGGGAGGATAACGGCGTCGGCACAGGGTTCTGGGTCGATCCAGACGGCGGCGACTATTTCTGCGACATCGGCGCGCTGGGCTGGGATCTCTTGCCCGGCCACGACGTGGGCGTGCGCTACCTCGAGCCCGACGGCGACTGGGTGATCAACGTTTTCCGTGAGCCGGCGCCAAACATCGACATGCAAAAGTGGCCCGACGGCAACGCCCAGACCTACCCCGGCGGCCCTGTCGTCTTTCGCCTGCGCGTCTACAACCATGGCGACGGGCCCGCGAGCCAGGTGATCGTCACCGACACGCTGCCGGCCAACGCCGAGTACGTGGGCGATTCGAGCAACGTCACGCCCACCTTTGTCGACCATCAGGTCGTGTGGGACCTGGGGCCGCTCGATCCGGGCCAGCAGATCGACTTTTACCTCTACCTCGTCAATACGGCCGGCCCCGGCGAGTGGGTTCACAACGTGGCCGACTCCTGGGCGCTCTACGACGAGGATTGGGGGAACAACCACGCCGAGGCCGAGGTGTACGTCATCGACGAGCTGCCCGACCTCTGGGTGAACAAGGGTCCCGAGCCCGGCGACCCCGCTGCCGGTGAGACCATGCTCTGGCGCATCGACTATGGCAACAACGGGCCGGTGCCCGGTGGCCCCGCCGTGCTGAGCGACACCATCCCCGTCGGCACGAGCATCGTCCGCTGGTGGTCCGAGAACGGCTATGGCTGGGAAGAGGTGGCGTCGGGTACCCAGCTCATCCTGGAGGTGCCGAGCGTGCCGGGCAACTGGGGCGACCAGGTGTACGTTCAGCTCGCCCTCGACCCCGCCTTGCAGACCGGCACCCAGCTCACCAACACCGTCGAGATCGTCGCCGATCCCGACTCCGATCCCGGCAACAACTGGCACCAACGCAGCGACGTCTGGGTGAGCGAGAAACGGTGGGACGCGGGCGCCTACAAGAGCTTTGGCTGGGGCGTCCTGGTGCCCGGCGGCGTGATCGAATACAACTTGCACGTGCGCAACCACGGCAACGCCGAGGCCCACCTCACCCTGACCGACCTGCTGCCCGCCGGCACGTCCTTCCTCGAATCGTGGCGCTGGGAGGCCCAGAACTGGGTGCCCTTCCCACCCGACACCCCACCCGGCGCGACGGCCGTCTGGACCCTGGGCCTGATGCAGCCGGGCGAGTGGGTCAACCTCGCCGTCCGCCTCGCCATCGACCCCGGCACGCCCGCCGGCGCCGTGCTCGAGAACTGTGCGCGGGTCACCATGCTCGAGGACGACTCGTGGCCCCACAACGACCAGTCTTGCCGTGTTGACACGGTGCGAGAGCCCGGCCCGAACCTCGTGATCGAAAAGTCGTACCAGTGGAACTGGGAGGGCCAGCTCCAATACCAGGTCGACGTGCGCAACGTCGGCACCACCGAGCTGTTCGACGTCATCGTCGGCGACACCCTGCCCGCGTACACCACCTTCAACGGCAACTGGTGGCACTGGTTCTGGGAGTGGGTCGACGTGACGCTCAACACGCCCGGCTACGTCGAGTGGACCTTCAGCCGGCTCGAGCCAGGCTGGAGCACCGGGTTCGCCTTCACGCTCGACCTCTACCCGAGCATCATCTACGAAAAAGGCCTCACGTTCGTCAACACCGCCGAGGCGCCGATCGATGGCGACGTGGCCCCCGAGGATAATGTCTCCATTGCAACCGCCTACACCGGTCCCGACCTCTACATCGAAAAGCTGCACACCGGCGGACAGCCCGTACCCGGCCAGCTCATCACCTTCACCGTCGAGTTTGGCAACGCCAACCTCTGGCCCTGGGAAAGCGATCCGGCCTACGGCACGCACCTCACCGACACGCTACCCGCGGGCACAACCTTTGTTACCGCCACGGCGCCCTGGAATCCCGACGAGCGCTGGCACCCCGACCCGATCGACGGCAACACCCTCGTCTGGGGCTGGGGCAGCCAGGGATGGCAGAGCACCTGGTTCTTTGACCTGGTGGTCCGCCTCGATCCCGGCCTGCCCGACGGCACCGTCCTGACCAACCATATCGAGGTCCGGAGCGACAGCCCCGACGACACTGAGGCACGCTACGACAACAACGTCTCCGAGGCGGCCGTGATGGTCACGGCGCCCGAGCTCGCCATCTCCAAGTCCTACCAGACCACCGGCTACGTGGGTGACGTGGTCATCTACACCCTCACCGTCGAGAACAGCGGCAGCGCCGCGGCCACCGGCGTCCTCGTCCGCGACACCCTGCCCGCCGGCCTCACCTACCTCGACGGCGGCGACGTCTCTGCCGGCGGCGACGTGACGTGGACGATCGATGGCATCGCGCCCGGCGCCACCGCCACCGTCTCTTTCCGCGCCACGATCGACGTCGCCGGCACGATCACCAACGAGACCTATCTCGTCGTCGACAGCGACCAGGGTATCGGCAGCGCCCCCGGCGCCCCCGTCACCTTTGACGCCGTCGAGCCGTTCTTCCGCTTCTACCTGCCGCTCGTCTATCGCGGCTACTGATCCACTGGGTGGGGCGCACCGCCCGAGTACCCTCGGGCGTGCGCCCCACCTCTTGCCAAAGGCAATTCGGGCTCTGCGGAGATGCACAGAGAAGACAGAGAACCAGGGACAAAAGATACCATCCTCGAAACCGGTCGTCTGTACCTGCGCTACCAGCGCGCCGGCGACGTCGAGCCCCTCGTCGCCCTCTGGACGGATCCCGAGGTCACCCGCTACCTGGGCGGTCCACGCGACCGCGCCTGGCTGGAGGGGGTATTTGCAGAGACCGCGCGCGACCCTCGCGGCGAGCCGTACGACCTGTGGGTGGTCGAGGAAAAGGCCACCGGGCGTGTCGTCGGCCACTGTGGCTTGCTCGACAAAGAGGTGGAAGGCGCAGCCGAGATCGAGCTGACCTACGTCGTTGCCCGCGACGCCTGGGGCCAGGGTTACGCCACGGAGATGGCCCGCGCGCTCTGCCACCACGCCTTTGCCGCCCTCGGGCTGCGCCGCCTGATCTCCCTCATCGAGCCGGAGAACGCCCCGTCCGCGCGCGTGGCAGAAAAAGTGGGCATGCACCTGGATCGCGAGGTGGTGCGTCCGGGTGGCGCGCTGCGCCGTGTGTACATCGTCGAGGCGTAACAACAGATGTTTCGCGGCACAAGGTGGTCCACATCGTGGACGATCGGCATCGTGGAATGCGATCCGCGTTGAGCGGCGCTAGATCTGCTGCCCCTTGAACTGGCTGACGTACAGATTGTGGAAAAACCCCCGCCGGTCGAGCAGCTCCTGGTGCGTACCCTGCTCCACGATCTCGCCTCCGTCGATCACCAGGATCTGGTCGGCGTCGCGGATGGTACTCAACCGGTGCGCGATCACAAAGCTTGTCCGCCCCGCCATCAACCGCAGCAGCGACCTTTGGATGCGCGCCTCGGTGCGCGTGTCAACGCTGCTCGTCGCCTCGTCGAGGATCAGAATGCCCGGATCGGCCAGGATGGCGCGGGCGATGGCGAGGAGCTGGCGCTGCCCCTGGCTCAGATTGCCGGCCCGCTCCGAAAGCTGAGTGTCATAGCCTTGCGGCAGTTGGCGGATGAAATGGTCGGCGTCGGCCAGGCGCGCCGCCTCGATGCACTCCTCGTCGCTGGCATCGAGCCGCCCATAGCGGATGTTCTCCAGCACAGTGTCGGCAAAGAGAAAGGTGTCCTGCAGCACCAGGCCGAGCGCGCGGCGCAGGTCGGACCTTTTCAGGCGACGGATGTCGACGCCGTCGATGGTGATGCACCCGTCATCCACCTCGTAGAACCGGGTCAGCAGGTTGATGATCGTCGTCTTGCCCGCTCCCGTCGGCCCAACCAGGGCGACGGTCTGCCCGGCGCGCGCCTCCAGGCTCATCTCCTTGATTACCGGGGTGCCCGGCACATACGCGAATGACACGCGCTCAAAGCGCACGTCGCCACGCAGCGGGTCCAGCGGCACGGCGCCGGGCGCGTCCTGCACCTCTGGCGCCGTGTCCATGATCTCGAACACGCGCTCAGCGCCCGCCAGAGCCGCCTGGATCGAGTTGTACATGTTGGCGAGCTGGCGCAGCGGGTTGATAAAGCGCTGCCCGTAGCTGATGAACGTGGCGATGATGCCCACGCTCACCAGCCCCTGCAGCGCCAGCCAGCCGCCGAACCCGGCCAGGACGATCACGAAAAAGTTCCCCAGCACGTTCGTGATAGGCATCAGCAGCAGCGCATAGCTGTTGGCATACACCCCCGCCTGGAAGACCTGCTCGTTGCACTGCCGAAAGCGCTCGAGGGCCGTCTCGTCGCGCCGGAACGCCATCACCACTTTCTGGCCGCTGATCGACTCCTCCATCACCCCGGTCAGGTCACCCAGCTCTCTTTGCAGCCGCCGAAAGCCCTTCCGTGTGTAGCGTGCCACGAAATTGGTGAACCAGAACATGATCGGCACCACCAGCACTGCGGCGAGCGCCAGCCACAGGTTGAGCACAAACATGGCGACCAGGATGCCGGCCATCGACAGGACACTGGCAAAAAGCGACGTCACGTTCTGCGAGACCGCCTGGTTGATGGCGTCGATGTCGTTCGTCAGGCGGCTCATCAGCTCGCCTGCCGGGTTGCGGTCGAAAAAGCCGAGCGACAGCTCCTGCAGGTGCTCGAACAGCTCACGCCGCATCTGCTTGAGTGCCCGCTGCGACACGTTCGCCATCGTCCAATCGGCGGCGGCCTGAAACAGGTTGGCCAGCAGGTAGGCGACGAGCATGGTTAGCGCCAGGGGTGCCAACCCACTCAGATCTTGCGTGGCGATGTAGCGGTCGATCGCCAGCCCCATCAGGTAGGGACTCGCCAATCCTAGCAGCGTGTAGAGCACGACGCACACCAACACCAGCCCCATCGACACCTTGAACGGGCCCAGATAAGGCAGCAGGCGCGCCAGCGTGCGCCTGGGGTCCGTGGCCTTTTCGATCTTGCCCGGGCTGGCCGGCCGCCTGCCGCCCAACAGGCTGCGCGCGCTGCTCGCGCCCTGGCCCTGGGGTTGGTAGCTCATCGCGGATCAGCTCCCGCGACGCCGGCAAGTTGGCCTCCGTTGCCCAACTGCGAGTCATAGATCTCGCGATAGATCGGGCTGGAGCGCATCAGCTCCTGGTGTGTGCCCTGTGCCGCGATCCGCCCCCTGTCCAGCACCAGGATCTTGTCGGCGTTCAGCACCGTGCTGATGCGCTGTGCCACCACGAACGTCGTCGGTGGGCTGGGGTCGCGCCCCCCGTCGCGCCCCCACCGATCCAGCGCTTCTTGAATCCGCGTCTCTGTTTCTACGTCCACCGAGCTGGTGCTGTCGTCGAGAATGAGGAGCGCCGGCCGGGTGAGCAGCGCGCGGGCGATCGCCAGGCGCTGCTTCTGCCCACCCGACAGGTTGACGCCGCGCTCCTCGACGCGCGTGTCATAGCCGCGCGGCAGCGCCAGGATAAAGTCATGCGCCTGCGCCGCCTGCGCTGCCTCAACCACCTCCTCGTCACTCGCGTCGGGCCGCCCGTAGCGGATGTTTTCGCGCACCGTCCCCGAAAAGAGTATCGTCTCCTGGGGCACGACGCCGGTGAGGGCAAGGAGCGAGCCGTGCTGCACGTGGCGCACATCCTTGCCGTCGATCAGCACTCGCCCGCCTGTGACGTCGTAAAAACGTGGGATCAGGTTGACGAGCGTCGACTTGCCGGCACCAGTCGCGCCCAGGATCGCCACCGTCTCGCCCGGCTCGGCAGCCAGGCTGATCCCCTCCAGCACCACCTCGTTCCCACTGCCATTGTAGTGAAACGTCACGTTCTCGAGCACAACCTGCCCGTGGGCGGCGGCGGGCAGAGGTGGCACGCCGGACAGGTCCTGCACCTCGGGCTCCGTGTCGAGCACCTCGCCCACGCGCCGCGCCGAGGCGATGCCGTTGGCCCACACGTTCGCCAACCGCGTCATCATGATCAGAGGGGTCATCGTCGTCAGCAAATAGTTCGTAAAGGCCACGATCTGCCCCACCGACAGCTCGCCGCGCACCGCCCGGATTCCGCCCGCCCAGATGACGACCACCATGCCGATGTTGATAAAGCTTGTCAGCGCCGGCGACATGCTCGCCATGAAACGCATCACCTGCACCGAGTGGTCGGTGAACGCCTCGTTGGCCTGCTCAAAGCGCGTGCCCTCGTGGCTGGCGCGCACGAATGCCTTTACCAGGCGCGCCCCCGCGATATTCTCCTGCAGCACGTTGTTCAGTCGATCGAGCCGCTGCTGCACCGAGCGAAAGAGCGGCTCCATCTTGAGCGTAAAGAACACCACGCCGCCCATCGTGACCAGCAGCAGGGGCACCATCATCAGCGCCAGGCTGGGGGCGGTCTTGACCATCAGAACCAGGCTGCCGATCATGAGCAAAGGCGCGCGCGTGCCGATGCGCAAGGAGATCTGGGTCAGGCGCTGCAAGGCACTCGTATCGCTGCTCAGCCGCACCATCAACTGCCCGGTCTTTTGCCGGTCGAGGTCTCCGAAGGAAAAGGCCTGGATCTTACGAAACAGCGCGTCCCGCAGGTCGCGCGCCACACTCTCCCCCACCTGCACCGAAAAGACATTGTTGCCGACGGCAAAGATCATGCTGAGCGCCGAGATGGCAAGCATCCAGAGCGCGGTCTGGATCACGACGTCCTGGCTGCCGGCGATGATGCCCTGGTCGATGATGCGCTGGATCAGGCGTGGGATGGCCAGATCCATCAAGACGATGGCGGTGAGCAAGATCAGCGACACCACGGCGCGCCGCCAGTATGGCCGCACGAATACCGCCAGCTTGGCGAGGTGGTCGATTCCACGCTGCTTCGTCGCACGCTGCTTCATCATTCGATCCTGTGACCCAGGGTAAACAGTTAGCCGGCTAAAGTGTATTCAGATTCGACCCTTTGTCAAGTCGCGGTTGTCGAACGGCTCCCCATCCACCCGATCCCCCACCTTGATTTTTCGCCACAATTCAAGTACAATACCCCGCGTCACATGACCCGGCAGTGGAAAGGACATTCGATGGACGAGCAGATACAACAGGCGATCATGGAACGGCTGCAGGAAGGCCGGCTGCCGTGTGCCGAGGCGCACGCCATCGCCGGTCACTTTGGTGTGGACCCGCTGTCTGTCGGCCAGGCAGCGGACGACGCCGGCATTCGCATCTCCCGCTGCCAGCTCGGCCTGTTTGGATATGGACCCAAAGCGGAGGGGAAGCACAAGATCGTGCAGCCGATGGAGAATGTGCCCGAGCAGTTGGCGGCACGGCTGCGCGCCGCCGTCCACGGCAGCGGCATTAGCTGCACCGACGTGTGGGACATTGCTGACGACCTGGAGATCAGCCGCCTGGAGGCGTCTAACGCCGTCGAGGCGCTGGGGCTGCGCGTGTCGCGCTGCCAGCTTGGCTGTTTCGCCGTGTGAGCGTAACGGTGAGGAGGGAGAGGATGCCCCTCACCCTGGAGAGGAGCAGGGCCCGTGCCACACTACGATGACCTTGGGCGGGCGATCAACTATTTGCGGGTGTCGGTCACCGACCGCTGCAATCTGCGCTGCACCTACTGCATGCCGCCGGGCGGCATCGAAAAGCGCCCGCACGACGAGATACTGACGTACGAAGAGATACTCGTCGTGGTGCGCGCTGCTGCCCGCCTGGGCATTTCGAAGGTGCGGATCACCGGCGGCGAGCCGCTGGCACGCCTCGGGCTGGTCGAATTCGTGCAAGGGGTCGACGCCATCCCCGGCATCGACGACCTGTCGATGACCACCAACGGCACGCTGCTGGCGCGCCACGCCCATGAGCTGGCACAGGCCGGGCTCGACCGGGTGAATATCAGCCTCGACAGCTTGCGCCCCGAGCGCTTTCGCCAGATCACGCGCCAGGGCCGGCTGGAGGACGTGCTCACCGGGATCGCGGCCGCGCGGTCGGCGGGATTAGCGCCGATCAAGTTCAACACGGTGGTGATCCGCGGCTGCAACGACGACGAGATCCCCGATTTCGCACTGCGCAGCGCGACCCTTGGCTGGCACGTTCGTTTTATCGAACTGATGCCCGTGGGCGGCAACGATAACTGGACCGGCGACCCGGTGGTGCCCGTGCCCGAGATGCGCGCGCGCGTCGAAGCGGCCCTCGGCCCCCTGGTCGGGGTGCACGGGCCGACGGGCAACGGCCCGGCACGCTACTACCACCTGGCGGGAGCAAAAGCACGCGGCGGCAGCGTTGGCTTTATCGGCGCGCGCAGCGAGCACTTTTGTGAACGCTGCAACCGCCTGCGCCTGACCGCCGACGGGAAGCTGCGCCCCTGCCTGCTGAGCGACTATGAGATCGATCTGCGCGGGCCGCTGCGCAGCGACGCGTCCGGGGACGAGGTTCAGGAGATCCTGGCGCACGCCATCCGCACCAAGCCGGCGCGCCACCTGCTCGCCCAGGCCCTGTCGCCGCGCGACCGGACGATGGCCGAGATCGGCGGCTGATGGGCCAGGAGGAGCACGTGGGACAGTTGACGCACCTCGACGAGCAAGGGCGCGCACGCATGGTCGACGTCGGCGCCAAAACCGACACAGAGCGCCTCGCCGTTGCCCGCGGGCGTATCACGATGCGGCCCGAGACGCTGGCCATGATCCGGGCCGGCGACGTGAAAAAGGGTGACGTGCTCACCGTGGCTCAGATCGCCGGCATCCAGGCGGCCAAGCGCACGTTTGAGCTGATCCCAATGTGCCACCCCCTCCTGCTCACCCACGTCGGCGTGACCCTGCATCCCGGCGAGGGCGAGGGCGGTGCGTGGGTCGACGTCGAGGCCACCGTGCGCACCACCGGCAAGACCGGCGTCGAGATGGAAGCCCTCACCGCCGTGTCCGTCGCCGCGCTCACGGTATACGACATGGCCAAGGCCGTCGACCGCGGCATGACGATCACGGATGTGCGCCTGGTATCCAAGAGCGGCGGCAAGAGTGGAGAATGGAAGATTGGATAGTTGGAAGGTTGGCCAACCTTCCAACCTTCCAATCCTAGAATTGAGCGAACAATGACCGAACAGACAACCGCCCGCGGCGAGGTAATTGCCGTGTGCACCAGCCAAAAGAAGGGTGTCCGCAAGAACGACGTGAGCCAGGCCGAGCTGCGCGTCGATTGGGGCATCGTGGGCGACGCCCACGCAGCCGACTGGCACCGCCAGGTCAGCCTGCTCGCCTGGGAGAGCATCGAAAAGATGCGTGCCAAAGGGCTGAACGTGAACGTTGGCAGTTTTGCCGAGAACATCACCACGCGCGGCATCAGCCTGGTCGACCTGCCCATCGGCACGCGCCTGCGCCTCGGCGGCGCGCTCGTCGAGGTGACCCAGATCGGCAAAGAGTGCCATGACCGCTGTGCCATCTACTACAAGGCCGGCGACTGCGTCATGCCGCGCGAAGGGATCTTTGTACGCGTGTGCGAGCAAGGGTCCGTGCGCACCGGGGACGAGATCGTCGTCGTCGAGGGCGGTTCATCTTGATCTTGTACGTCGACTGCTTTTCCGGCGCGGGCGGCGACATGCTCCTGGCGGCGCTGCTCGATGCCGGCCTGCCATTCAGTGACCTGCAGGCCGACCTCTCGGGCCTCGGCGTCGGCGGCTATGCGTTGGAAGCACGGCGCGTCACCCGCCACGGCCTGACAGGCACTCACCTCGACGTCCACCTCACCGACGAGGAGCGGCCGGCGCGCACAATGCCGGCCATCGAACGGATCATCACCGGGAGCGATCTCGACGAGGCGGTCAAGGTGCGCAGCCTGGCCGTCTTCCGCCGCATCGCGCGTGCCGAGGCGGCCGTGCACGGCACGACGGTCGACCAGGTCCACTTTCACGAGATCGGCGCCGTCGACAGCCTCGTCGATATTGTGGGCTTTGCCGCCGGGCTCGCCCGGCTCGGCGTCGATGCAGTCTACTCCTCGGCCCTGCCCCTCGGCGGCGGCACGGTGCACACCGAGCACGGCCTGCTGCCCGCGCCGGCGCCGGCCACCCTCGCGCTGCTCGCCCAGGTGGGCGCACCCACAATCCCGGGCCCGGCCGCCACCGAGCTGGTGACACCCACCGCGGCGGCGCTGCTCGCCGAGTTTGCCACCTTCCGCCGGCCGCCGATGAGACTGCGCAGCGTAGGGTATGGGTTTGGCACCAAGGAGTTCGACTGGCCGAACGCCGTGCGCGTGTGGCTGGGCGAGACAACAGAAGAACTCGGCCCGCCGCTGGGATCGAGTGAGGTCGTGCTCCTGTCGTGCAACCTCGACGACGTAACCGGCGAGGTACTCGGCTACACGTTGGAGAGG
>DATHUZ010000537.1:0-3096 GCA_035461725.1 Anaerolineae bacterium | reverse complement strand
GCTGGCAGCCCAGGGCCCGGTAGAGGTGCGCGCGATGGAGATGGACGGCGATGGTCTCGAGGAGTTTGTCCTGCTCGGCGGTGAGTATTCGACGTACGGCATCGAGTCCAGCCTGCTCCTGGTCGGCTCTCACGCCGAGTTCGGAACGTGGGTCGAGTACCGGACCGGCAGTAACTGGGGGCACATCTATGACGCCACACTCGCCGACGTGGACAACGACACCGAGCCAGAGCTGCTTTTTGGCACGT
The DNA here is from genome assembly GCA_035461725.1 of Anaerolineae bacterium. Classification (GTDB taxonomy): domain Bacteria; phylum Chloroflexota; class Anaerolineae; order JAAYZQ01; family JAAYZQ01; genus JAFGIA01. The sequence continues at coordinate 2,848 of DATHUZ010000537.1, read as the reverse complement.
TTTCCCGCATCCAGGTCGACGAGATCACGTCGTCGCCGCTGGTGATCCGGTCGTTCTACCTGCCCGTCGTCACCAGGTAGCACGCATGCCGAGTACTGTTTGTGAAACCCCGGGGCCGTTTGGCCACACAGGAGGAAAGCAATGAACCGGTTTTCTCGTACCAACAGGCGCAGCCGAGGCCAAATCGGCGCGGACAATCTGTGGCCCAGCCCCGTGACAGAGGGCCGGGGCCTGGACGCCGGCCGGCGCGAGGCAGAAGCGCATCGTCCCGGGCCTGGCACCCTGGCGCTCTGTCTGGCCTGGGCAAGCCTGCTGCTGGTCGCACTGGGCGTGATGCTCGTTCAAGGAGCCATAGCCCAAGCGGAAACGACGCAGGAGAGCGAACACCATTACGTGTGGCAAACGGCCAACACCGGCCTGACGGACCTGTCGGTGCGCACGATGGCGCGCCATCCCGTCCTCACGTCGACCCTCTACCTCGAGACAGAACGCGGCGCTTTCAAGAGCGTCGACAACGCCCGCACCTGGTTCACGATCCGCAGCAACGACCCGGGCTATACCTGGGGCCTGGACATCGCCTTCGCCCCGGATGACCCCCAGACCCTGTACGTGGCCGACGCGGCGGAAGGCGTGCTCAAGAGCACCAACGGCGGCGCCACCTGGTCGCACGCCAACGAAGGGCTGACGTGCGCCACCATGGACACTATCGACATCGCGCCCCCCGCCCCCTACACGCTCTATGCGGGCTGCTCGAACCAGACCAGTGTCAACGGCGGCGTGTTCCGCAGCTCTGACGGCGGAGACCACTGGACCATGATCGGCCTGGGGGGCGTGCCGATCCACGCCATCGCCGTCCACCCGGTCACGCCGTCGCTGCTCTACGTCGGCACCTGGTCGAGCCTGGTCATGAGCGACGATGGCGGCGAGCACTGGAGATATTTCCCGACCATCACCGCCGACGTGACCGCCTTTGCTTTCGATCCCCACGACCCCAAGGTCGTCTATGCCGGCACCTGGCAGAGCAGCCTGTACAAAAGTGTCAACGCCGGGCAGCAGTGGACCAAGCTCGACGGCTGGACGACGTCGGAGATGGTGATCGATCCAGAGTGGCCTTACCCGCTCTATGCCGCCACGATGTACGGTGTGCGGGCGAGCTGGGATGGGGCCGCGACCTGGGAGAACCTGGGGTACCCCGCCCAATCGAGCACCGGCATCGTGCTCGATCCGGAGCGACCGGGCGGTGGGGTGCTGGCCAGCGCGAGCAACCTGGAGGGGTTGGCGGGCGTGTACCGGGGGGCATGGCTGCGCCACAGCCTCTACCTGCCACTTCTGCTGCGGCACTGAGCGCCGGCAGGGATTACGGTGGCTCCGGCCGTACAGCGATTATGGGAGCCGGCCAAGTGACACACGATCTGGGCAACCTGGTGCATCTCGACTTTTCCGCGCTCGACGTGGCGGCGGCGCACCGGGCGCTGGGCCGGGAGGTTAGCGGCCAGGTGCGGGCGATCCTGCGCCGGAAGCTCGACGGCCTCGACGAGTCCGCGCTCGCCGCCCAGGCCCGCCTGGTGAGGGCGTGCCGGGCGGCGCTCGACAGCAAGCTGGCCACCCCAGAGATCGAGCTGCCGGTCCGGTCGGCCCTTGGTCACTATCTGGCGTCGCTATCGGCGTGGGCGGAGGGCGCCGGCCTCGACCGCTTTGCCGCCGAAAACGTCCACCGCCTGCAGGTGGACAGCGCTCCTCTCACCGGCGACGAGCTGGCGCTCTGGCTGCAGAGCGAGCAGGGCGGCTGCCAGACCGGGATCTATCGCGACCATGACGGCTCGATCATTCTCTGGCACACCGAAGAGGACGTCGAGGCGGCGCCCGGCGCGCGCTTTGACCGGCTCCGGCTCTTTTCCTTCCACGCGGCCACCCCCGGCACGGTGGCGACGTCGTTCATCTATCCCGACCTGCTGCCCGGCCCGACCTTTGGCTGGAGCAGCGATCTCTATGTCCAGGCGGTCGATTCGCTCTTTGTGCGGGTGCCCGAGGCGCACGGCGCCGTTTTGCCCAACGTGGTGGCGTGGATGCGGCTCTACATGGGGCGGGAGATCGATACAGAGCGGCTATTACGCTCGATGGCCCCCTACGGCGGCGGCTATGCCATGCTGACGGTGCACCACGACGGGCAGGGCTGGCAGGGAGAGAAGGTCGAGTTCGCGGGCAGCCGGCAGCTATCCGCGCGCCTCTCGGACCGGCCCGGCGACTCGATCTTTCAGGTCAACGTCTGCGCCGACAGAGAATCCGAGATCGCGCAGGCGTACGAAGAGATCGAGCCGGCCAGGCGAGCGCTTTTCGAGCACAGGATGACCAGGACCGGGCGCCTGGTGGAAGCGATCCGGCGCTCGGACGACAGGGTAGAGGGCTTCCGGCGGCTGCTCGCTTCGAGGGCGGGCGGCGATTTCGCCTACAGCAACGTGGACGTCAAGGCGACGTTTCTGTGCCACGCCCGCGGGCAGGCGCCACGGATCTGGGTTGGCGCCGGCCCTGGAGCACGTTAGTGCAGAATTCAGACGGATTTTCGGCAACGAGTCCGGTAGGCCGAATACCGCGGTCCTACGGCCGTGGAGAATGCGGTCCCGATGCTGATGGAGGGCGTTTTTCAAGCTTAACTATCGGGTGATGGGTAGCTGGCGGCGGCGGTGCGGCAGGAGTGGACCGGCTCTTCTACTCTTCCAGGGACCGCCAGGGGGCCGTTGTGGACCCCCCACCCATAAGTGATCGAAGGATAGAAGGACTGTCAAGGATAGTTCCAGAGACTGTGTTCTGACATGGCACTAACAGCAAGCAGCAAGAGGAGCGGTCGGAG
>DATHUZ010000536.1:0-17800 GCA_035461725.1 Anaerolineae bacterium | reverse complement strand
AAGGGAGCTGCGGCGGCACCGTGCTGTAGGGGAGCCCGGCGGCAGGCTCGGGCGCACGCGCCGGCGGAGCGGCGGCCGGGCGCGGCGCCTGGCCTGCAGGGCCCGGCACCGATGCGGCGACGGCAGGGGCGGGTGGCGCCGGCTGCGTGGCGGCCAGCTCTTTGACCTGGCTGCGGGTCAGGGGGCCGCGCAGGTAGCTCATGGCCCACCGGGTGCTGAACACTTGCGGCGTGCCTTCGTGCACGTTGTGCAGGATAAAGACGCGCGACCCGACCGCCGAGATCATGCGGTCGAACTCGGCGCGGCTAGTGCCGCCGGCGCCCACCTGCACCCCCTCCAGCCCATCGAGCACGCGCTGCTTGTCGCGGTCGGCCTGCAGGCGGCCGATGCACCAGGTGCCGGCGTTGGAGAGCGCTTTGTAGTCGAGGTCGACAGGGTTCTGGGTAGCCAGGATCAGGCCCAGGCCGAACGCGCGCGCCTGCTTGAGCAGCGTGAGCAGCGGTTTTTTGGTCGGCGGATTGGCCGGGTGGGGCGGCAAGTAGCCGAACATCTCGTCCATGTAGATGAGGGCGCGCAGGCTGGTGGTGCCGCTCTGCTGGCGCATCCAGCTCACCACCTGCTCGAGCAGCAGCGTGACAAAGAACTGCCTTTCCACGTCGGATAGGTGGGCGATGTAGAGGACGCTGACCTGCGGCTTGCCCGACGGGCTCGTGAAGAGACGTCCCGGGTCGAGGGGCTCGCCCTTGATCCATTCGGCAAAGGCAGGCGAAGCGATCAAGCCGTTGAGGAGCATGGCCAGGCCCAGGCGATCCTTTTCGGGGAAAAAGGTGTCGACAGGAAAGACGCCCAATTGGGCAAAGGGCGGCTTCTGGATGCGCAGGATGAGCTGGGCCAGGTCGAGGTCCTCACCCTGTCGCCAAGCGTGCTCGACGATGTTGGAGAGGAGGATGTGCTCCCGGCTGCGCACGGGGTCGGCCTCGATGCCGACCAGGCCGAGCAAGGCCGAGACGACGCTGGCGACCTTGTCGCGCAGCAGCTCGCCCTCGTCGTCCCACGACAGGGCGGGGGCTTTTAGTGCGTGCAGGATGCTCAACTGCCGGCCGGCGCTGCTGCCGGGGGTGTAGATGACGAAATCGGCGGCCTCTTTCAGGCGGCGGATGCGCTCCGGCCCCTGGCCCGTCTGCTCCAGCCCCTGGCGCCAGTCGGCCGCCGTTTTGGCCGCATAGCTGGCGAGGTCCATGTCTTTGCGCCGGGCGTCGTCGGGGTTGACCCAGGGCAGAAAATCCTCGGGGCGCAGGTCGGGGAAGGTGAGGAGCAGGTTGGTCATGTCGCCCTTGGGGTCGATGACGATGGATGGCACGCCGTCGAGGGCCGCTTCTTCGAGCAGGATGATGCCCAGGCCGGTTTTGCCGCTGCCGGTCATACCCAGCACCACCGCGTGGGTCGTCAGGTCGCGGGCGTCATAGTGGACGGGCTCGTCGATGGCCTTCTTGTGGGTCAGGTCATAGGCACTGCCCAGGAAAAAGCTCGCGAGTTTTTCCGGAATCTCCATGGCCGGTATCCTCCTCCAGAAAGAGATTGAGCAGCAGGACCCACAGAACCGCTGACACCTCTCCGGCACCTGCCGCATCTTTTCGATGTTGCCATCGATTGTACCAAAGAGCGGCACAAAAGGCAAGATCGAGGCCGGCGACCGGGCACGCCGGTGACTTGACGGGGGGGCGAATTTCTTGTACGATGTGTGGCGTGCACAATTGTAGACAGGAGCTGCGCTCACGATGAGACGAAATACCGAGATGACCGGGACCTGGGTGGGGCTGGGCCTCCTTTTGCTAGGTGGGTCCCTGCTGCTGCTTCCCCTTGTGGCAAGCATGGACATGATGGAGGCCGGTTTTGCGCTGCAGTGCCTGGGTGTGTTTGTGGGGCTGACGGGTGCGGTCACCGCCGTGCTGTTCGGCTACCGGGCGAGGCGGCTGCAGTCGATGGTCCGCGGCGAGAAGCTGCTCGCCCACTGGACGTACACGGGGCCAGAGGTAGAGGCGCAGGCCGCACGCGACATGGAGAGTGCACGACAGCGGAACCGCCTGCTGCTGCTGCTCGTCGGCGGGTTCGTCGTCGCGTGCACGGTGCCGATGACGATCTATGGCTACCTGGACGGAGAGGGCGACAATATGCCGCTCTTTGTGGGCATGATGGCCGCGGTGTTTGTCCTCGTCGCCGTCTTTGCCCTCGGCATGCCCGTGCTGCAGGCGCGGCGCGCGCGTGGAAGCAGCCACGAAGCACTGATCGCCGAGAATGGGTTGTACGTGAACGGGGCGCTACACACCTGGAACGCACCGCTGGCTCTGCTCGACGGCGTGTCGATGGTGGAAGAGGAAGCGCCGGCCCGCCTGGTGTTCAGCCTGCGCTCGCTGTCGCGTGCCTCGGCGACGGCCTACCAATCGTACAGCGTCGAGGTGCCGGTGCCGGCAGGGGAGGAAGGCACGGCCCGAAAGATCGTGGCCCATTTCGGAAAGGCCAGCCGGGAGGCGCTGGCGTAGGACGGCGGCGCGCCGCGGGCAACCGGGGAGATTGCGTGCCGCGAAGTAGCCTATCGCTGCGCTCGCTACTGATGAACTGGCGCTACGTGGTTGGGGGCTGCTTTGACGCAGAGGCGCAGAGGCGCAGAGGCGCAGAGAGAAGGATCAACAGAGCCGGTTCTTTTGGTGATGAGTGGCGTGCGCGCCATGGATCAACTCGCAATGACAGGGGTGAGGTGGGCTAGCGGCTCTGTTCCAGCGCCGACCGGATTAGCTCCTGCTTCAGGTCCCACAGCCGCTGGGTCAGCGACACGTGGTAGACGTGCGGGTTGAGCAGGCGACGGACACCGGGGTCAAGGAAGGCGACGTCTGCCTGGCGCCACGCGCGCATCTCGGCCAGCGAGGGAGGCTCGCGCATCACCTTGCCCTCGACGAGCACGTCGACCAGGAGCGACTCGAACTCGGACACGTCGCCGCGCGAGATGGTGCGGTAGCGCATCGGGTCGGCGGGGTGGTGGAGCGTGAGCTGCTCCGCCTGGCGCGGGTCCTCGTCGTCGAGGCTGAGTAGATCGGCGGTGGCGTTGCCGCGGCGATCGTACAGTCGCCACACCTGCTTGTACCCCGGGTTTGGCGTCTTGGCCGCCGTCTCGGAGACCTTGATCGCGGGCAGCCACCGGCCATCGTCGCGCACCGCCACCAGCTTGTACACGCCGCCAAGCGCCGGCTCGCCCCACGACGTGATCAGGCGGGTGCCGACGCCATAGACGAGGCGCCCGACGAGGTGGTCGGGGTCCACGCCGTAGCGGGGTGCCTCGGTCGTGATCTGGGTGATGACCTGCATGATGACGAGTTCGTCGAGATCGTTCGACAGGACGATGGACACGTCACAAAAGCCAGCGGCGTCGAGCAAGGCCGCCGCCTGGATGCTCAGGTAGGCCAGGTCGCCGGAGTCGAGGCGGATGCCGACGGGCTTGTGTCCGGCACGGCGCAGCTTTTCGAACACGCGGATGGCGTTGGGCACGCCGCTCTCGAGCGTATTGATCGTGTCGACCAGAAGCAGGCAGTCGTCGGGATAGACGTCGGCGTACGCCTGGAAGGCGTCGAGCTCGCTCATGCCGAGGGCGAGATAGAGCTGCACCATGCTGTGCGCGTGGGTGCCCTTGGGCGGCTGGCCGAGCACGTGCGACACGCCGACGTTCGACGAAAAATCGGCACCGCCGATCATGGCCGCGCGGGTGCCGGCGTTCGCCCCCTTGCCCTGCCCGCGCCGCAGCCCGAACTCGAGCATCAGTCGCCCCCGCCCGCTGTCGTGGATGCGCGCCGCCTTGGTGGCGATCAGGATCTGATAATTGAGGTGGTTGAGGAGCGACGTCTCGAGGATCTGGGCCATCGCCAGTGGCCCCTGCACCACCGTCAGCGGCTCGTTGGGGTGGACGACGCGGCCCTCTGGAATGGCGCGCAGGGTGAGGGCGTCAAAGTTGCCGTGGCGTTCGAGCCAGGCGAGAAAGTCGTCGTGGAAGAGCTGGCCGCCCGTGGCGCCCCGCTGGCTGCGCAGATGGGCGATCTCGTCCGGCCCAAAGCGCGCGTGTTCCATCCAGTCGAGCAGCCACTCCATGCCCGCGTTGACGCAGTACCCCGCCTTGTGCGCGCCATAGTCGGGATAGCTGCGGAAAAAGTGCTCGAACTGGACCACCTGCTCGTGCAGGCCCATGCGGTAGTAGAGGTGGGCCATGGTGAGCTGGTATTGGTCGGTGAAGAGGATGCCCTCGGCGAGGGATCGCTCTTGCTGGTTCATGTGCTATCTCCCATGCTTCGGAAGAGTGGTAGGCTGGTAGATTGGTAAATTGGTAGATTGGCAAGCCCCCAATCTACCAATTTGCCAATCTACCTTCACTCGCCCTGCTCCGCGCGCAGCAGGTCAATCGTCTCGAAGGCGTGGCGCAGGTGGGGGATGACGATGCTGCCGCCGACGACGAGCGCGACGTTCAGCGCCTCGTACAGCTCTTCGTCAGAGAAGCCGAGCTCGACACACTGGATCAGGTGATAGTCGATGCAGTCGTTGCAGCGCAGCACCGCCGACGCTACCAGGCCCAGCAGCTCCTTGGTGGTGGCGGGCAGCGCGCCATCCTCGTATGCCTTGGTGTCGAGGTTGAAAAACCTCTTGATCCCGAGGTGCTCTGCCCCCAGGATGCGCTCGTTCATCCGCTCCCGGTAGGTACGAAACTCGTCCAGTCTGGTCATATTTCCTCTCAATATCGTGATACGTGATGCGTGATGCGTATCACGGATCACTTGTAGTACATCGGCGGCAGCGTCCGCTTGTGCTCGGTGGTCACGATCCGCGCTTCGATCCGGGTCAGGAGCTGGGGGTCGACGTCGCTCGTGTCGCCCGTCTCGATGGCGTGCAGGGCGTGGTCGAGGTCGTCGTAGGTCATGCCCAGCTCGCCCTCGTCGGTCTGGCCCTGCCAGAGGCCGGCACTCGGCGGCCGCTCGATCACGGGCGTGGGGACGCCGAGCACGCGGGCGAGCGCGCGCACCTCGTGCTTGTAGAGGTCGCCCAGCGGCGCCACGTCGACGCCGCCGTCGCCATACTTGGTAAAGTAGCCGACCATCCGCTCGCTCTTGTTTCCGGTGCCCACCACCAGGTAGCCGCGGGTCTGGCCGAGCGCGTAGAGCGTGGTCATGCGCAGGCGAGGCTTGATGTTGGCCTCTGCCATGTCACCCGGCTCAAACGGCAGGGCGGCAACCAGCGCGTCGAACGCCGGGCCGAGATCGACCGTCACCGTCTCGAGGTCGAGGGCAGCGGCCACGAGGTGGGCCATCTCGGCGTCCTCCGCCAGGCTACGGACCGGCATCAAGACCCCAAGCACCTGGTCACCCACCGCCCGCTGGCAGAGCGCTGCGGCCACCGCCGAATCGATCCCGCCGCTCAGCCCGAGCACGTAGCCAGACGCGCCTGCTCTGTCGACATAATCGCGCAGCCACTGTGCGATGTCGGTTGCCAGTTGTTCCGCCTGTACCATCCTAGATCACCTCCGACACGATCTCGACCCCGTTCTGGGCCATGTTGTACAAAAAGATCAGGTGCAGCAGGTCCGCGTGGTGCGGCATGGCCCCGATCTCTTGCGCGATGTCGACGGGCGTGTCGAACGTGTCGACGGCAAAGACCGGCACGATCACGCGCGCCCCCTGTATCTTACGTGCGTTCGCCCGCAAACGCAAGTACATGGCAAGCTGGTGCACGCACAGGTCGGTGCAGTCGCCCACGACGATGTACGTCGTTACCTCGGGGTGGTCGTCGAGCCACGGTCCCAGCTCGGTGTCAATGTTCGAGCTGATCGTGTCCTTTTCCATCACCTGGAACAGGTCGGAGAAGGGCAGATCGCTGAGCGCCGTCACCGTTTCCGACTGGGGCGAGCCGATGCGGCAGTGGGCAGGATAGACTTCGAACTCGACCGCGTCGTGCGAGTGCGTGTCCTGCGGCAGGAGAAAGTGGCGCACACCCAGGTCGTGTGCACGCTGAAAGACGTGCACGACGCCTGGCACGATCCCACCCACCCTGTCGCTGGCGAGTGGTCCCTCGGAGCAAAAACCTTTTGTCACGTCGACCGAGATCACGGCGATGCGCGACGGATCGCCGTCGACGGCGGCGACGATATCGTGCATCTCCACGGCCGGCCGGTGGTTGTACCAGTCGACGAGCCAGGTCAAAAACGGCTTGCTGCTGGCTATCAGCTCTTCTACGTTCATGCGCACTCCTTTAGTGTGTATGTGACACCAAGTATGTTCCAAAAAAAGAAGAGCAGGGTGCGATTGAGAAGCTGGCTCCCGAACTCTTGACTCACCAACACTTGGTGTATATCTTACACCAAGTAGTATATCCACTTTCGGCGGGCTGTCAAGCAGCCGGCTGTGCGTGGCAGCAGGTGCAGCAGTTCCAGTCGTGGACGAGACCTTTAGGGTTTTGGGAAACCCTAAAGGTCTGCTTGACAACTGAATTCGCCGCGTGCTATACTCGGGGGTGGGCCAGGGTGCGCCTGCAGCCGCCCTGAGTCGTGCCTTCGGTGCTCATCACCGATTCAGCAGGTTGAGGCATTGACGAGAAAGGAGACCACGATGCTCAAAGAACTGGTCCAACGCAACCGAAGTTACCGGCGCTTTCGTCCATACGACGTCGACCGCGATACGCTGCGCGAGCTGGTCGACCTGGCGCGCCTGTCGGCGTCGGGCGCAAATCGACAGCCGCTCAAGTACATCCTGTCGGCCGAGCCCGACAGAAACGCGGCCATCTTCCCCCACCTGCGCTGGGCGGGCTACCTGGCCGATTGGGACGGGCCCGCGGAGGGCGAGCGGCCATCGGCATACATCGTGATCCTCGGGGACCACGATGTTGCCGATTCGTTCGGCGTCGACCATGGCATCGCCGCGCAGAGCATGCTGCTTGGTGCCACGGAAAAGGGCCTGGGCGGGTGCATCATCGCCTCTGTGGACCGCGACGCCCTGAGACGCGCCCTCGACATCGCTGACAGGTACGAGATCCTGCTCGTCCTCGCTCTCGGCCGCCCGGGTGAAGAGGTGCGCGTCGAGGCGGTCGACACGGGGGGCAACATTCGCTACTGGCGTGACGCCGAGGGCGTGCACCACGTGCCCAAGCGGTCGCTCGACGACCTCATCGTGGCCTAAAGCCCGCGAATATATCTCGATCTATATCCTTTTTCTGTACCCTGGTACATAGACACCCTTGCCAGGTTGTGCTATTCTGAGCACGGGCGCACCCGGCACTTTTTCGCGTGGAATCGCGGTCGGGCGCCCGTTTCGTCACGCCTGTGCAAAGGGGGGATTGCGGATAATGTTCGAGCACCTGTTGGTCCCGCTAGATGGGTCCTCGCTCGCGGAGCGCGCGCTGCACCACGTCGTGGCCGTGGCGCGGGTGTTTGATTCTCTGGTGACGGTGGTGCGCTCTGTAGACCAACGCGCAGGGGAGGGCTTGACAGAGGCCGTCGATCCACTGACCTGGCAGATGCGCAAGGCTGAGGCGCTGGCCTACCTCGACGGCGTGGTATCGCGCCTGCACGGGCTGGGGGTGCGCGCCGATAGGCTCGTGCTGGAGGGTGACCCTGCCGAGCAGGTGATCGCGCACGTTCATCAACACGCGGTGGATCTGATTGTGATGGCCAGCCACGGCCAGAGCGGCTTGAGCGAGTGGAATATCAACAGCGTGGTGCAAAAGGTGATCCAGCGCGTCTATGCACCTCTGTTGATCGTGCCCGCCTACCACCCCGCGCCGGGCGAGCTGGGCAGCCACGTCTACGATCGCGTTGCCGTCCCCCTCGATGGGTCACAGCGCGCTGAATATGTGCTGCCGGTGGCAGAACGCATGGCGAGCTACTATGACGGCCTTTTTCTCCTGATTCACGTGGTTGCGCGCCCCGCCGTGCCGCGCCGCGTGCCACTGGTGGCCGAAGAGCAGGAGCTGGTCGAGCGCCTGGTGGAGCTGAACCGCGTGCACGCCACGCGCTACCTGCAAGACCTTGAATCGCGCCTATCCACCCGCAGCGAGAGCCGCCTCCTCGTGGTCGACAACCCGGTGACGGCCCTGCACGACCTGGTCGCCAGGGAGGGCGCGGACCTGGTGTTGATGACGGCGCACGGTTATTCAGGAGAGAGGCGTTGGCCGTACGGCAGCGTCGCTCTCAGCTTTATTACCTACGGCACGGCTCCCCTGCTGCTGATGCAGGATATCACCAGAGAAGATGCCGTCGAGACAGAAGCCGAGAAAGCGGCGCGTGAAGTCAGGGGACACTAGGTGACACACGACGTCGATCTCACCCGCGACGCCGAGCGGGGACAGCCTGACCTGCTCGACCTGGCACGCCGCCTGGCAGAAGAGCAGAGGGTAACGCGCCGCGCGCGTGGTGACGCGAATCCCCTCGATCGCCTCGACTCGATCGCGCTGTTTTTCGCCCGCGCGTACGACCATTACGCCCACCTCTCCGAGTCGGGCGAGCTGGTCACAGACACCGCCGAGTGGATTCTCGACAACCACTATGTCATTCGCCAGGCAGCGCGCCAGGTAGATGAAAACATGCCTGCCGGTTACTATCGCCAGCTCCCCAAGCTGGAAGGTCGCACCTGGGAGGGTCAGCCTCGCGTCTATGCGCTCGCCCGGGCGTTTATCGAGCACGAACACCGGCGCCACGCGGCGGCCGGCGTCGAGGTGGGGCGGCTGGCCGCGTTCCTCAGTGCCTACCAGGAGGTGACGCCACTCACACTGGGGGAGCTGTGGGCGGTGCCGATCATGCTCCGTCTCGGCCTGCTGGAGTGGCTGGCGGCAACCGTTGCCAGGGCGTTGGGCACCGAGGACGGCGATCGAGACGATCTTTCCGACATCTCGCTCCCAGAGGACGTGCCCGACGCGGTGCTGGTGGGGTATGGCGTGCGTGGTCTGCGCACGATCGCGGGCCGCGACTGGGACAGCTTTGTCGAGTCGGTCAGCCACGTGCAGCGGCTCCTCTCTGGCGATCCCGCCGCGATCTATCCGCAGATGGATTTCGAGACGCGTGATGCTTACCGCAAGGCGGTGGAGGCGATTGCCCTCCACGCTCGTGCCAAGGAGGAAGAGGTGGCCGCCCTGGCCGTCGAGCTCGCCGGCGCGGGTGGTGACGAGCGCCAGAGGCACGTGGGCTACTACCTGGTGGACCGTGGGCAGCCCGCGCTCGAGGCCGCGGCCGGCCTCCGGCTGTCGCTGCTGGGCCAGGTCACGAGGTGGCTCCGGCGGCGCGCCCTGGCGGTCTATATCGGATCGATATTGCTCCTCACCGGCCTTTTCGCCGCCGCGCCCGTGGCCTATGCCGCCGCTGCAGGGGCTGATGTACTGCAGATCGTTGGCGTCATCTTGTTGGTACTTGTGCCGATCTGGTTCGTGGCCGTGAATATTGTCAACCTGGTGGCGACGCGCCTGGCGCGGCCGCGCGTGCTGCCCAAGATGGACTACCGTCGCGGGGTGCCGCCTGAGCATGCCACATTCGTCGTGGTGCCCACGCTATTGAGTGACGAGGAGGAGCTGGACTCGCTGCTTCGCCAGCTCGAGCGCCATTACCTGACCAACCGCGACCCCAACTTTTACTTTGCGCTCCTCACCGATTTTGACGACGCGCCAGAAGAGTGGCAGCCGGGCGACGAGGAGCTGCTGGCAGCGGCGCGGGCGGGGATCGCCGATCTGAACCGGCGCTACCGGCGCGAGGGGCCGGGACCGTTCTACGTCCTGCACCGCCGCCGCGTGTGGAACCCGTCAGAGGCGCAGTGCATGGGCTGGGAGCGCAAGCGGGGCAAGCTGGCCGAGTTCAACAGGCTGCTGGCCGGTGACACCGGCACCTCTTACCTGCTGGACCCGGAAGAGATCGAGCAGCTTCCGAGCGCGCGCTATGTCGTCACCCTCGACGCCGATACCGTGATGCCGCGCGACGCTGTCCGGCGCCTGGTGGCCACACTGGCCCATCCCCTCAACCGTGCCCGGTTTGATCCACGCACCGGGCGTGTCACCGCCGGCTACACCATTCTCCAGCCGCGCGTGGAGGTGCTGCCGACGAGTGCGAACCGGTCCCTCTTTACGCGCATCTTTTCGCCCGACATGGGCCTCGATCTCTACACCCGGGCCGTCTCGGATGTCTACCAGGATCTGTTCGGCGAGGGTGTGTTTGTCGGCAAGGGGATCTATGACGTCGCGGCCTTTGAGCGCAGCCTGGACGGCCGTGTGCCCGAAAACGCGCTGCTGAGCCACGACCTGTTCGAGGGCATCCTCGGCCGCACCGGCCTGGTGACCGACGTGGTGCTGTACGAGGACTATCCACCCGGCTACCTGACCTATGCGCACCGGATGCACCGCTGGGTGCGCGGCGACTGGCAGCTCTTGCCCTGGCTCTGGTTCCGCGTGCCGGGGGCAGGGGGGAAACGGCTGCCGAACCGGCTGTCAGCCCTCGACCTGTGGAAGGTGGTCGACAATCTACGCCGCAGCCTGCGCGCCCCGGCGTTGATGGCGCTGCTCGTGGCGGGGTGGGTGTGGCTGCCAGGTTCGCCCATTTTCTGGACGGTCGTTGCCCTTCTGACCGAGGGCGTTCCGCTGCTGGGCGGCCTGACCGGCCAGTTGAGGCGTGGCGCAACCAGGGATGTGGGCCTGCGCGTGCTCCGTACCGACCTGGCGCGTTGGGCACTGCAGGTGACCTTTTTGCCCTACGAGGCGACCATCGCCTTCGACGCGATCGTCACGACCCTGGTTCGCCTGTTCGTGACACACCGCCACCTGCTGCAGTGGACAACCGCCGCGCACACGGTGCGCACCCTGTCGCGACAGTGGCGCATCCGGCTGGTGTGGGTAGAGATGCGCAACGGCGTCTTTCTGACCCTGCTGCTCGCCCTGCTGGTGGCAATTGTCAACCTGTCCGCCCTGCTCGTGGCCGCACCGCTGCTGGTTCTCTGGTTCCTATCGCCGCAGGTCGCCATGCGCATCAGCCGCCCGATCGTGGTCGAGCCCGAGGTGTTGACGCCGGCGGAGGAGGCACGCCTGCGCTCGGTGGCCCGCCGCACGTGGCTCTTTTTTGAGCGCTTTGCCGGCCCCGACGACCACTGGCTGCCGCCCGACCACTTTCAGGAGGATCCACGCGGCCTGGTGGCCCACCGCACGTCACCGACCAACATCGGCCTGCTCCTCGTTTCCGCGATCTCGGCCTACCAGTTTGGCTACCTGGGCATCATGGACCTCGTAGTGCGGCTGCGCTCCACCTTCGAGGGGATGGCGGGTCTCGAGCGCTACCGTGGCCACTTTTTGAACTGGTACGAAACGCGTGGTCTCACGACCCTCAGCCCACGCTACGTGTCGACGGTGGACAGCGGCAACCTGGCGGGCTGCCTGCTTGCACTGCGCCATGGACTGAACGCTGCCGCGGGCCAGCCGATCCTGAGCGCGGCACGCTGGCGCGGGTTGTGCGACACGTTCGACGTGCTGAGCGAGGTGCTCTCGCCCCTCGCCGGGCTCGACATCTCTGATCTGGTGGCCGCGCCGGCCGGCGATCTCGAGGACATCTGCCAGATGTTGGCACGTGTCGGCGAGGAACCGGAGCGCTGGATGCCGACGCTCGTCGATCTACGCACGCGCGCGTGGGCCTCGCTGAGCCAGGAGCTGGCCGCGATGGTGGCGTCGAGTGCGGGCCGGCTCGACCCACTTTTGCTTCGTAACCTGCGCCTCTGGATCGACCGGCTCAACTACCAGCTCGAGAACATGTTGACAGAGGTCGATCTCCTCCTGCCGTGGCTGCGCGCGATGGTCCACCCGCCCGCCTTTTTTGCGCGCCTTGACCCTGGCACGCGCGCAGCAGCGCTGTGGCGCGAGCTTGGCAGCGTGCTGCTGCCCCAAGTGTCGCTGCAGTCGATGCGCGCGACGACCGAAGAGGCAGGCGCACTGCTCGAAAACCTGATCGACGTCGTGTCGGGCGCGCCGGAAGAGGGCGCGCTGGAGGCCGAGCGGTGGTGCCGGTCGTTGGCCGGCCAGCTCGAATCGGCCCGGCTCGCCGCAGAGGGTATCCTGGCCGGCCTGGATAACCTGGAGCGCCAGGCAGAGGAGTATTTTCAGGCCGCCGACTTTTCTTTTCTTTTTGACGAACAGCGCGAGGTGTTCTACCTCGGCTACCGGGTGGACGAGGAGCGCCTCGACGACAACCATTACGACCTGCTCGCGTCGGAGGCGCGCATCGCCAGCCTGATCGCCATTGCCAAGGGCGACGTGCCGCTCAGCCACTGGCTTCACCTCGACAGACCGTTGACCTCGATTGGGAATGATCGCGTGCTGATCTCCTGGAACGGCAGCATGTTCGAGTACCTGATGCCCACCTTGCTCATGCGCAGCTACCCGGGCACGCTCTTGCACCAGACCTACCGCGGCGTGGTGGACCGCCAGATCGAGTACGCGCATGGCTTGGGCGTGCCCTGGGGCATCTCCGAGTCAGGCTACTATCGTTTCGACGCGGCCGAGAACTATCAGTACCGCGGATTCGGTGTGCCACGGCTGGGGCGGAAACGAGGCCTGGACGAGGACCTGGTGATCACGCCCTACGCTTCGCTGCTGGCGCTGCCCGTCGACGCGCGGGCGGTGGTGCGCAACGTCGACGACCTGGCGAAGCAGGGCGCGATGGGCCACTATGGCTTCTACGAGGCGATCGACTATACGCCGCGCCGCCTGCCCCTCGGACTGGGGTCGGCGCTGGTTCGCTCGTATATGGCCCACCACCAGGGCATGATCCTGGTAGCCCTGGCAAACCGCCTGCTCGACGGCGCGATCGTCGAGGCGTTCCACCACGATCCACGCATCGAGGGCGTAGAGCTGCTGCTGCAAGAGCAGGTGCCGCGCGTGGCAATCGAGGAGGCTGACGAGGACGAGGCGTCAGGGGCGCTGCGTGCGGTCGAAGAGCCCGCAGAAGTCGGGTGGTGGGACGTCGCGCCAGGCGGCCCTGTCCCCGAAGCGCTGCTCCTGGGCAATGGGCGCTACCGGGTGGTGATCACCGCAGCGGGCAGCGGCTTTAGCAGTTGGGGCCCCGACGTCGATATCACGCGCTGGCGCGCCGATACCACGCTCGACGACTGGGGCGGCTACATCTATCTCCAGGATCTCGACGGCGTCAACGGTGGCGGCGTCTGGTCGGCCACCCGCCAGCCGGCCGGTTACGAGCCTCGAGAGGAGGCGGTACGCTTTACCGCCCACCGTGCCGAGTTTAATCGTCGCGATGGCGACATTTCGGTGCGGACCGAGGTGTCGGTGCCACCCGACGCGGACGTGGAGCTGCGTGTCGTGACCCTCACCAACCACGGCGATCTCGCCCGTCGCCTGCGCATCAGCAGCTACGCCGAGCCCGTGCTCGCGCCGCAGGATGCAGACCGGCGCCACCCGGCGTTCAACAAGATGTTTATCATGAGCGATTACCTGGCGGAGGAGGGCACGCTTCTCTTCTGGCGCCGGCCGCGGTCGGACGAGGAGATGCCGGTCCACGTCGCCCATCTGCTGGCGCTGCCGGAGGAGGAGCAGGGCGATCCGGATGCGGCCGCGGCGGGCTCGTTCGAGACGGACCGTGCGCGCTTTGTCGGGCGTGGTGGGTCGCTGAGGGCGCCGGCCGCGTTGACAGGCCGTGGCGAGCTGAGCGGCAGCCTCGGCGCGACGCTCGATCCGGTGATGGCGCTGGCACAAGAGCTAACGCTCCCGCCGCACGCCACCACCTCGCTCGCCTACGTCACAGCCGCCGGGCGCTCGCGCGAAGGTGCACTGGCGCAGGCGCGGCCCTACCGCCGGTTGAGCGCCGTCCGAGAGGCGATGGAGCGGGCACGTGTGCAGGCCCAGATCGCGGCGGGCGACCTGGACCTCGATACCGACGCTCTACGCCGCGGCCAGCGCATCCTGTCGGCTCTCCTCTACCCCAGCCCTGCCCTGCGTGCGGCACCCGAGACACTGGCCGCCAACAGGCTGGGACAGCCGGGCCTGTGGGCTTACGGCATTTCGGGTGATTATCCGATCCTCCTCGTGTGCGTGGCGGACGACCAGGATGTTGGCGTGGTCGAGGTACTGCTGCGCGTCCACGCGTTCTGGCGCAAACAGGGCATCAAGATCGATCTCGTGTTGCTCAACGAGCAGCCGGTGGGATACGCCCAGGGCGTGCAAGAGCAGCTCCAACGGTTTCTGAGACACACAGGCGCCGACGCCTGGCTGAACCAGCGCGGTGGGGTGTTTCTGCTTCGCGCAGGGCAGATGGACGAGGCGGCGATCGTCCTCCTGTCCACCGCGGCGCGTGTCGTGCTCGACGCGGGCGCGGCGGCGGCGCCGCTCGAAGAGCAGCTCAACTCCCTCTCGCGCCGGCCCATGCCGCTGCCCGCGTTTGTCGCGACCGACCCTGGTCGCGTGCCGCCTGCTCCGCCAGCACCGGTCGAGCGCCCTGAAGGGCTCCGGTTCGACAACGGCCTCGGCGGGTTCGACAGGGACGGGCGCGAGTATGTCATCTACCTCCCGCCAGGCGTCGCGACACCGGCACCGTGGGTGAACGTGGTCGCCAACGATGCCCGCGGAGGCGGCTTTGGCTTTCTCGCCTCCGAGTCGACACTCGGCTTTACCTGGGCGGGTAACAGCGGTGAGAACCGGCTGACGCCCTGGAGCAACGATCCTGTGCGCGACCCCGCCGAGGAGGCGCTCTATTTGCGCGATGAAGAGACGGCAGCCGTGTGGAGCGTCACGCCGCTGCCGGCTCCGTCGGGCGCTCCCTACCTGGTGCGGCATGGCGCCGGCTATACGGCCTTTGAGCACCACAGCCACGGCCTCGACCAGCACCTGCGCGTCTATGTCGCCCCGGACGCGCCCGTGAAGGTGGCGCGCCTGCGCGTGGAGAACAGGTGGGACCGGCCGCGGCGCATCACCGCCACCTATTATGCCGCGTGGGTGTTGGGCGTGAATCGCGACCAGACACAGCAGTACGTGATCACCGAGTACGATCCCGACAGGCACGCACTCCTGGCGCGCAACCCCTACAGCGCCGAGTTTGCGGCGCGCGTGGCCTTTGCCGCGAGCAGCAGCGTGCCGCATGGGATGACGGCCGATCGGACCGAATTTCTGGGACGCAACGGCGAGCCGGGCGCCGGCCCACGCCTGCCTGCGGCGCTCACCCGCGTCGGCCTGTCCGGGCGCGTGGGTGCGGGTCTCGATCCCTGCGCCGCGATCCAGGTACACCTCGACCTCGCCCCTGGTGAGGCCGAGGAGATCTTTTTCCTGCTCGGCCAGGGCATCGACAGAGAGGATACGGCCGCGCTCCTCGACCGGTTTCTCGATCCGGTGGCCGTGGAAGAGGCGTGGTCGGCGGCGACAGGCTTCTGGGACGATCTGCTCGGCAGCGTGCAGGTGCGCACGCCCGACGAGGCGATGGACGTGCTGCTCAACCGCTGGCTTCTCTACCAGGACCTGTCGTGCCGCATCTGGGGCCGGTCGGGTTTCTACCAGTCGTCGGGCGCGTACGGTTTTCGTGACCAGCTCCAGGACGTGATGGCGCTGATCCATGCCGCGCCCGGCATCGCCCGCGAGCACATCCTGCGGGCGGCACGGCACCAGTTCGAGGCGGGCGACGTGCTCCACTGGTGGCACCCACCCTCAGGGCGCGGCGTGCGCACCCTCATCCGCGACGACCTGCTCTGGCTGCCCTACGTGACCGCCCATTACGTCGGTGCCACGTGCGACAGGGGGATCCTGGATGAAGAGGTGCCCTTTATCGCCGGCCCGCCGCTTGGTGCCGAGGAAGCCGAGCACTATGGCCACTTTGAGGTGACCGAGCAGGCGGCATCGTTGTACGAGCACTGCCGGCGTGCCATCGAGCAGGGCACCACGGCAGGGCGCCACGGGCTGCCGCTCATGGGCGGGGGTGACTGGAACGATGGCATGAACCGCGTCGGCATCGACGGCGAGGGTGAGAGTGTGTGGCTCGGCTGGTTCCTTTATGCGGTGCTCGACGGCTTTGCGCCGATCGCCGAGCAGCGGGGTGAGGCGGAGTATGCGGCCCTGTGCCGCGAGCGGATGGCAACCCTGCGGGCAGCCCTCGAGCAGCACGCGTGGGATGGCGACTGGTACCGGCGCGCCTTTTACGACGACGGCACCCCCCTCGGTTCAGCACAGAACCTGGAGTGCCGCATCGACTCGATTGCCCAGTCGTGGGCAGCGCTGTCGGGCGCCGGGGGCGAGGAGCGGGTCGCGCGGGCCATGGACTCGTTCGACCGGCTGCTCGTGCGGCCCGAATCGCGCCTGCTCCTCCTCTTCACCCCGCCGTTCGACAAGACGCCGCGCGACCCGGGCTACATCAAGGGCTACCCGCCCGGCGTCCGGGAGAACGGGGGGCAGTACACGCACGGCGCGCTGTGGGCCGTGTGGGCGCTGGCCGAGATGGGCCGTGGCGACCGGGCGGGCGAGCTTTACCAGATGCTCAATCCGATCTACCGCACACTCACGCCCTCCCAGGTCGCGCGTTACGAGGTCGAGCCGTACGTCGTCGCCGCCGACATCTATGGTGTGGCGCCCCACGAAGGAAAGGGCGGCTGGACCTGGTACACCGGCTCTGGTGGTTGGATGTACCGCCTCGGCCTGGAAGCGATGCTCGGCATCCGCCGGGTAGGCGAGGTGCTGCACGTCGACCCTCACATCCCGAGCGACTGGCCCAGCTACGAGGTGTCCTACCGCTACCGCAGCGCGACCTATCACATTACTGTGGAAAACCCCGACAGGGTCAGCCAGGGTGTCGTTCGCGTCACCGTCGACGGCCGCGTCCGTGACGCCGCCGATATCGGCCTGGTGGACGATGGGCAGGAACACGCCGTCACCGTGCGCATGGGAAAGGGGCGGGAATCGTCTCAATGACTTGGATGTGGGGCGGATTGCCAATCCGCCCTACGTTCTGAACCTGAAGGAGTTACGTATGACACAATATCTCTTTGCAGCGACCGAACACGGTCTTTTATTTCTTGAAAAGGAGGGCGAACGCTGGCGTGAGGCAGGCGGCACCCTCCACAACCACCACTTTACGACCATCGACGCCGCCGGCCAGGCCGTGCTCGCGGGCGCGAAGGACGGCATCCATCGCTCCGACGACGCGGGGCAGACGTGGTGGGAGTCGAGCGAGGGCCTGACCGAGCGCCACGTGCGCTGGATCATGTTCCATCCGGAGGACGCCCGCCGCGCCTACGCCGGCACCGAGCCCGCCGCCATCTTTCGGTCTGACGATGGTGGGCGCACCTGGCGACTTTGTCCCGAAGTGGTGCGCTTGCGTGACGAGGGCGGCTGGAACTTGCCCTACTCGCCCGAGGCGGGCGCCATTCGCGGTTTTGCTTTCAACGGTGCGCGTGGCTATGCCGCCGCCGAGCAGGGTGGGCTGCTGCGGTCGGACAACTGGGGTGAGTCGTGGCAGATGGCCGCGGGATCCACCGGCCAGGTGAGCTACCGGTTTCCGCCCGGCTTTATCCACCCCGACGTGCACTCGGTGGTGGTGCACCCGACCACGCCCGACCAGGTGTTCGCGCCGACAGGGGGCGGCTTTTACTACTCGTACGATGGCGGCAGGTCGTGGGAGCAGATCCACGACCACTATGGCCGCGCGGTATGGGTGGATCCCGAGCGGCCGGCGCACATGATCCTGGGCGCCGCCGACAGCGCGCACAGCAACGGGCGGATCGTGCGCACGATCGAAGGCGGAGACACGTGGGAGCTCGAGATGCGCGGC
>DATHUZ010000535.1:0-2121 GCA_035461725.1 Anaerolineae bacterium | reverse complement strand
GCCTGATGGGAGCCCTGATGGACGCCGACCTCCTCTCTGCCGCGCGCGTGCAGGTGGCCGGCAGTGAGATCACCTCATTCGACGCCTGCCGCGACCTGCTCTGGGCGGCGCCGTCGTCGAAAGAGAACCCGGTGTGGGCCTACGGCCTGGTCGTCGAGGTGACGGGCAGCCGTGCGGGCAGGCAGGTGGCGTGCACCTACCGCAGCGAGCATCCCCCCCAGGATGCATGGGGCGGCCCGAGCGCCTATTTCAAGAACGTCGGCATCCCCCTTTCGATCGCCGCACAGATGATCGCCCGCGGCCAGGTCGACTGCGCTGGGGTCGTCCCGCCAGAGGTCGCCCTCCCCACCACTCCCTTCTTCGCAGACCTCGCGCGGCGCGGCATCGTCGTCCACGAAGAAATCGTCGAAACAGGAACCGTACCGTGAGAACGTTCCAACGTTCCAACGTGTCACAATCAATACCGGAGGAAGGAATGATCAAACGAACCTATGAAAAGAGCCAGGCCCTGCGCGACGCGGCGGCCCGGGTAATGCCCCTTGGCGCGTCGTCGAACTTTCGCTATTGGACCCCCACGACGTCGCCCACTGTTGCCTGCGGCGAGGGGTGCTACTACTGGGACCCCGACGGCAACCGTTACATCGACTACCGTCTCGGTTTTGGCCCTGTCATCCTGGGCCACGCCCACCCTGCCGTCACCGAGCGCGTGCGTGAGGCGATCGCGGGCGGCACAGTGTTCGCCGCGCTCACCGAGCTCGAGGTCCGCGTCGCCGAGCGCGTCGTGCGCATGTGCCCCGGTGTCGAGATGGTGCGTTATGCCAACTCGGGCACCGAGGCGACGATGCACGCCGTGCGCCTGGCGCGGGCCTACACCGGCCGTGATAAGCTGGTCAAGTTCGAGGGCCAGTACCACGGCATGCACGATTACCTGCTCTGGTCCACCGCTTCTGCCGAGCCCGACATGCTCGGCCCGCGCGACAGGCCCGTGCCCTTCCAGCAGTCGCAGGGCATTCCGGCAGCCATCGGCGACCTGATCTTGACGCTCCCTTTCAACGATTTCGACGTGTTCGACGACACGCTCCGCCGCGAATTGGAGCAGGTGGCGTCGGTCATCGTGGAGCCGATCCTGGGCAACGCCGCCGGCATCGGCCCGAAAGAGGGCTGGCTCGAGCTGCTGCGCCAGCGGTGTGACGAGTATGGTATCGTCCTCATCTTTGACGAGGTCAAAACCGGCTTTCGCGTCGCACCCGGTGGCGCGCAGGAGCTCTTTGGCATTCAGGCCGACCTCGTCACCTACGCCAAGGCGATGGCCAACGGCTTTCCGCTCGCCATGTTCGGCGGCAGCGCCGAGATCATGGGCCACATCGGCGAGGGCGTGGCCCACGGGGGCACCTACTGCGGCAACGTCACGGCCGTCGCCGCCGCCGACGCAACGCTGGCCATCCTCGAAGATGGGCAGGTGCTCGCCGGCATGAACAACCAGGGTGAAAAGCTCAAAGCAGGCCTGTCCGAGATCCTGGAAGACGCCGGCATCGCGCATCATATCCAGGGGCCAGGCGGCATGTTTGGCATCGTCCTGACCGAAGAGGGACCGCCTCACGATTTTCGCGCGTTTGCGCGCCACGACGCCGAGCTCTACGAGCACCTGGCCATGGAGCTCGTAGAGCGTGGCGTCATCCCCGACCCCGACGCGCGCGAGCCCTGGTTCCTCTGCGCCGCCCACGATGACCGGGCGATCGCCGAGACACTCGAGATTTTCGCCGACGCCGTGAGCGCCGTCAAGCGCAGATGACAGCGGCCGCATTCGAGCTGATCGAGCTCTCCGGGGCGCCATTCGAGCGCGGGCGTCAGCATGGCGCCCGCGCTGCCGCTGCCATTCACGACAACGTCGCGGTCTACCTGGAGCTCGTCGAGGCGCGCAGCGGGCTGGCCCCCGGCGCGGCCCTCGCCGCTGCGCGCGCCTTTCAGCCTGCCATCGCCGCCCACGCGCCCGCGCTCCTCGAAGAGATGCGCGGCATCGCGGCCGGCGCCGGCTGTCCACTCGACCACGTGCTCCTGATCAACGCCCGCTCCGAGCTGATGGGCACCTTTGGCGCCACCACCCCGGCCCCCGGCGAGTGC
>DATHUZ010000534.1:0-3390 GCA_035461725.1 Anaerolineae bacterium | reverse complement strand
CCCAGAGGGGGGGGAGAGAGAGAGGGGGGGGGGAATAGGAGGCGCGATGCTCAGATGGTGGAAAGACGCGGATTGGTGCTACAGGATCGGCAGCATGGCCGGGATCGCGCTGCTGGCCGCCGCCTTTGTGTATGGCCGGCTGGCGCTGGCGCGAGCAGAGGGGCCGGTGCGGCTGCAGGTGTATGCGTTCAGCACGCAGGAAGAGGTGCTGACCCAGGAGATTTTTCCCGCGTTCGAGAAGGCGTGGGAAGAGGAAACGGGGCGCGAGCTGACGATAGAGGGTGTCTTTGGCGCGTCGGGCACGCTGGCGGGGCAGATCAACCTCGGTGCCCCGGCCGACGTGGCGCTCTTGAGCAACGCGCACCACGTGACGTACCCGCGGGTCGGGCGGCGAGTGCGCGACGACACGGAGGCGGTGGCGGTGGGTGAGACACCGATGGTGATCGTCGTCCGCCCGGGCAACCCGAAAGGGATCGCCACCTATGCGGACCTGGCCCGCCCGGGGGTGCAGGTGCTGCACGCCGATCCGGCCAGCTCGGGGGCCGGGCAGTGGGCCGTGCTGGCCGAATATGGCAGCGCGCTGCTCGAAACGGGCGACCGGGCGGCGGCGGAGGCGCAGCTCAAAGCGATCTGGGGTAACGTGCACCTGCTCGGCGCCTCGGCCCGCTCGATGATGACGCTGTTCGAGCTGGGGGCAGGGGATGCGTTCGTCACCTACGAGCAGGACGCGCGCCGCGCGCAGGAGCGGGGCGTGCCGCTCGAGATCGTGGTGCCGTCGCCCACGATTGTGGCGCAGCACGTGGCCCTGGTCGTCGACGACAATGTGACCCTGGTGGAGCGTCCGGCAGCGCGGGCGTTTGTAGCATACCTGCAGAGCGAGGCAGCGCAGCAGACGTTGGCGCGCTACCACCTGCGCCCCGCCGGTGATGGGCAGGAAGGGTTCGCCCCGCTCGGCGCGGCTTTTACCGTCGAGGAGCTGGGTGGATGGCCGGCGGCCTATGCCGGCGTGATCGAAAAGGTGTGGGCAGCACAGATCGAGCCCGAACTGGACCTGGAGCCGATCTCCGGGCCGCTGCGGGTGGAGGAGTAGACGCATGAGCAGAAAGCCCGAGAGCGGACAACAGCCTACAGAGCCCGCGCAGACAGCCAGGATGAGCACACTGAGCCCACCGGTTCTGCGCCGATCCGTCCTGCCCGCGATCAAGCTCAAGGGCTTTGACCTGTGGCGCCTGCGCACGCGTGCCGGCAAGATCCTGTTATTTTTTATCAGCCTCTACCTGTTCATCCTGGCGATCACGCTGATGAAAGAGGGGGCGCGGGGGCTGGCCCCGCTGCTGCGCAACGTGATGGCAGCGGGCAGCACGGCGAGCGCGCTCGGCTTTGGCTGGCTGTTCGCGTATGCGATCATGAGCGGCTCACCCGTGGCGGCGGCCGCGCTGACCTTCTTTGACGCCGGCGTAGTTGACAAACTGGGCGCTTTTGCTATGATCACGGGCAGCCGGCTGGGAGCAAGCTTTATCGTGCTCCTGATCGGATTTATCTATGTGCTGCGCGGCCGAGACCGGGTGACGAGCCTGAGCATGGGCCTGTTGGCACTGAGTGTCACGGCGTCGACTTATTTGCCCGGCCTGCTGATCGGCGCCGGCATCCTGCGGACGGGGGTGCTGGACGGTGTACAGATGGAGTCGGGAGCGCTGCTGCGCTCGTTCATCGACGGGATGGTGGAGCCTGTCGCCGGGATCGTGGTGAGCCTGGTGCCCAACTGGGCGGTGTTTGTCGTCGGGTTGGGCGTGATCTGGTTCAGTTTTAACTTGTTTGACAAATGCCTGCCACAGATGACGCTCAAAGAGAGCCAGCTTGGGTGGATGTCGCGCCTGGTCTACCGGCCGTGGGTGATGTTCGCCCTGGGCGCGATGATCACGCTCATGTCGATGTCGGTCAGCCTGTCGTTGAGCATCCTCGTGCCGCTCAGCAACCGGGGGTTTGTGCGGCGCGAGAACGTGATCCCATACATCATGGGCGCCAACATCACGACGTTCGTCGACACGCTGCTGGCGGCGGTGCTGTTGAACAACCCCCCGGCCTTTACCATCGTGCTGGTCGAGATGTTCAGCATCAGCGTGGTGTCGATCCTCATCCTGCTGACCATGTACGACCGCTACCAACATTGGATGCTCGGGTTCGTGCGCTGGATCACGGCCAGCAACAGAAACCTGGCCATCTTTATGGCCGTGATCTTTGTCTTGCCGATCATGCTGTTGCTCGTCGGTTGAGCTGATAGCCTATGAACGAAGGAACCGGAGTGTGGCGAGTTTGACGTTGGAGACGGATTTACACGGATAACACGGATTTTACGGCCAGTAAGGAGTTGTTATTGTGCGCATTCTGATCGCCGTTTATGGATCGATGTATGACGAAGCAGCGGTGGCGCTGGGCGCCCAGGTTGCGCGCCGGGCAAGGGTGGCGCCGACCTTGCTCGCCGTGGCCTCGAACCGCGACAAGGCCGATCAGCTCGTGGCCCGAGCGCGCGACGTGTTGACGCGCGACAGGTCGGATGCCGAGACAGAGATTGCGACCGGCCCGGTGGTAGACCGGACCCTGAGGATGGCGCGCCAGGGCGGCTATGAGCTGATCGTGCTGGGGGAAGGCGGAGAGTCGCACACGGTGCTGCGGCGCTGGCAGGAGCCGGTGGGTGTGCGCCTCGTCAAGGAGGCCCCCTGTCCGGTGCTGGTGGCCAAGGGCCAGGCGCGACAGATCCGCCGCATCCTGTTGTGCGACAGCGGCGCGGGCAACCCCGCCATCAGTCCATTCGCCAACGGAGAGGGTGGGACCGCCGGGAGTGCGACGCCCCTGCGCCGATTCGCGACCAGGCTGGTGGAGCTGCTGGCAGGAGACGAAGAGGTGACGGTGCTGCACGTCATGTCGCAGATGAGCGCCAGCCCGGGCGTGCGCGGCAAGCAGTTGCGCGCCAACGCACAGGAGCTGATCGAGGAGCACACGCCCGAGGGAGAGCTGCTGGAGGCCGACGTGCAGATGCTCACCCTGCCCGGTGTGCAGTGCTACCCGGCGGTGCGCCACGGGCTGGTGGTGGACGAGATCGTGGCCCAGGCGCGCGATGGCGACCACGACCTGGTGATGATCGGTGCACACCGCGGCCCCGGGTGGCAGCGGCTCTTGCTCGACGACCTGGCGAGCGACATCGTGCGGCAGGTGGACCGGCCGGTGTTGGTGGTATAGGCGATGACAGCCTCTCCTGGCCACGATGCGCAAACGCGAGAGGCGGAGCTTCTGGCGAGAGTGGACGAGCTGGAAGCGCTCAACCGCAGCTACATGGATATGCTCGGCTTTGTGGCCCACGAGTTCAAGAACCCACTCGCCACCGCCATCGTC
>DATHUZ010000533.1:0-4286 GCA_035461725.1 Anaerolineae bacterium | reverse complement strand
GCCGTGCGGCGCTCGTGCAAGGAGGACGTGGCGCGCATGGCGCGCGTGGCCGATGCCCTGTCTTCGGTGTCGTTCTACTGGCCGATGGTCAGTGCCCAGGACTGCGGCCGGCTGGCGCCGCTGCACGAGCTGGAAGCCGCTTTTCAGAACACGAGCAAGCACGTCCAGTCCGAGACGGTGATGGGCGAGGCACCGGCGCGCTGGGCGGTGCGGATGGCGGAGGCGGTGGCGGGCAGCCGGGAGCGGATGCGCACCCACCCCCCCTTCTCGGTGCTGATCTGCACCATCGCCCCATTGGGGCAGGACCCGCACGGGATCGAGGCGGGGATGGTGTACGCGGAGGCGGGGGTGCCGGTCGGGTTCATGGCGATGCCCAACATGGGGGCCACCGCACCGGCCGCGCCCGGCGGCGCGCTGGTGGTGGGCAATGCCGAGGTGGTGAGCGCGCTGGTGCTGATGCAGTTGGTGCGTCCCGGCGCGCCGGTCTTTTACTCGCTGCTCGCCTCGCTGATGGACCCACGCACGGCCGATTACCTCGTCGCCATCCCGCAAAAGTACCTGTGCAACACGGCGGCGGTTCAGCTCGCCCACGATTGGGGGGTGCCGATCCTGGCCGGTGCGTTTGGGATGGACGCGGCCGAGCCCGCGACGTGGCAGATCGGCCGCGACCACGTCTACACGGCGCTGATGGTACCGCTGGCGGGTGCCGACCTGGTGACGGGCGGCGGCATGCTCAAGGCGTCGACGCTGCTGGTGCCGGAGCAGATCATCTTTGACGACGAGATTTATCACACGCACCGGGTGCTGGCCGCGGGCGTCGATACGACCGACGAGGCACTGGCGCTGGACGTGATCGCGGCCGTCGGCCCGCGGGGACACTACCTGGCCCAGGAGCACACGCGCCGGCACCTGCGCGACATCTGGCTGCCGCCGCTGAGCCGGCCGCGCCCGCCACTCGACGGCACCCCCCTGCCCGACATCCGGACGCGAGCCAGAGCGCGCCTCGACCAGATCCTGGCCGAGCACCGGCCGGAGCCGCTCGACGAGGCGGTGGCCAGGGCGCTGCGGGAGATTTTGGGGGCGGCGGAGAGGGAGTTGGGGACGTAGGGTGGTACATTGGTAGATTGGTAAATTGGTAGATTGGTGGGGTGTTTGTTGACCAATCTACCAATGTACCAATCTACCGTAGAGGAGAAGAGGATGTCAGAAGAGATATTGAACAGGCTGGCGCAGACCGTCGTCGATGGGGAGCCGGAAGAGGCGGAGGCGGTGGCGCGCGAGGCGTTGGAGGCGGGGCTCGATCCGCTGGTGTGCATCAACCAGGGGCTAACGACCGGGATCGACCAGGTGGGCGCGCTGTTCGAGTCGGGGGAGTATTTCTTGCCCGACCTGATCCTGGGCGGCGACGCGATGAAGGCGGCGCTGGCAGTGCTTGAGCCGGCGCTGGCGAGTGGCGAGGGGCGGCAGATCCTGGGCCGCGTGGTGCTCGGCACGGTAGAGGGCGACCTGCACGAGATCGGCAAGACGCTGGTGGGCACGATGCTCACCGCCAATGGGTTCGTGGTGACCGATATCGGCGTCGACAGGCCGGCCGCCGACTTTGTGGCGGCGGTGCGCGAGAGTGGCGCGACGGTCGTCGGCGCCTCGGCGCTGTTGACGACGACGATGCTGCACCAGCAAGAGGTGATCGAGGCGCTGAGAGAGGCCGGGCTGCGCGAGCAGGTGAAGGTGATCGTGGGCGGCGCGCCGGTGACAGAGATCTGGGCAGCGCAGATCGGCGCCGATGGGTACGCGGAGGATGCGATCGGGGCGGTGGCGGTGGCCAAGAGGCTGGTGGGGGGCCAGGGACGCGGTGGAGATCGCTCTTAACGCAGAGGCGCAGAGGCGCAGAGAGAAGGATTAACAGAGCCGGTTCTTGTGATGATGAGTGGCGTGTACGCCATGAATCAGCTCGCGGCGACAGGTGGTGAGAAGGAGGGAGAGATGCGTGAGGTCAGAGGAAGGACGCTGTTTGCACTGAGCCTCGTGGTTGTATTGTTGGCCGGCGGCCTGGCCGGGTGCGACACGACGACGCCGGCACCCGCGCCGTCGCCCGAGCCGACGCCGGCGAGCGAGGTGCTCGAACCGGCGTCGCCCGAGCCGGCGTCACCGGAGCCGGTGGTGCCGGAACCGGCGGGCGAAGAATCGAGCATCGTGATCGTCATTCCCGAGGATCCACCCAGTTTCAACGCGACGGTGGCCGATACGGGCTATGATGCGCTGGTGATGGAGCTGGCGCTGCTCGGCCTGACGGACATTGACGCGCAGGGCGACATCTTTCCGGAGCTGGCCGCCGAGCTGCCGACGCTGGAGAATGGCGGGGTGGCGATCGACGAGGAGAACTGGACGATGGACGTCACGTGGACGCTGCGCACGGACGTGACGTGGGCCGACGGCGAGCCGGTGACGGCGGACGACGTGGTGTTCACGTGGAACGCGATCACCGACCCGGAGCTGGGCCTGTGGGTGGCGGGCGTGGACTATACGGACAGCGTAGAAAAGATCGACGATTACTCGTTCGTCGTCCACTACAACTATGTTTACCCCGCCTACCTGCTCCAGTTCGGCGGCGAGCAGGTGGTGATCTGGCCCGAGCACTATTGCGACGCGAGCCAGGGCTTTGTGGCGTGGGATTGTGCGCGCCAGCCGCTGAGCAGCGGCCCCTACTTGCTGGAAGAGTGGGAGGCGGGCGACCACATGACCTTTGTGCGCAACCCGGCCTACTTTGAGGAGGGCAAGCCGGGCATCGACCGGATCATTGTGCGCACCGTGCCCGAGCAGTCGGTGCGCAAGACGATGATGATCGGGGGCGACGCGGACGTGGACATGTGGCTGCCCGAGACGGTGATCGAAGAGTACCAGGCCGCCGACAACGTCGGCGTGTCGATCAGCCCGGGCACGCGCTGGGCGTTTCGCCTGTTTCCCAACCTGGCGGCACGTGGCACGACCGATCCTGTGGCGAATCCACACCCGGTCTTTTCAGACGTGCGCGTGCGCCGTGCCGTGCGGATGGCGATCGACGTAGAGATGATCATGGACTCGGTCTTTCTCGGCTATCCGCTGCCGGTGTGGACCGAGATGTTCCGCCCCCCCTATACCTGCGACGTGCCGAGGCCCGAGTTCGATCCCGCCGGTGCCGGCGCGCTGCTGGAAGAAGCAGGCTGGATCGACCAGGACGGCGACGGCGTGCGAGAGTGTCATGGCTGCACGACGGGTGCTGACGAAGGCACCCCGATGGAGATCGAGCTGATGACCTACGGCGAGTATGGCGAGCCGCTGGAGCTGACCCACCAGCTCATCGGCGAGATGCTGCAGGCCATCGGCTTTGATGTCAAGCTGTCGATGCTTGAGGGGAGTGTGATGTGGGCCGACTATGAGAGTGGGGGCATCGAACAGCGGGGCGATTTCGACCTGAACCTGTGGGACGACGGCTATCCGGGCGTCGACCCGACCGACTTTTTGTGGGAGCTTTACTACTCGTCGGCCGCCGAGCCGGACGGTGGATGGAACATCGAGCGCTGGATCAATGAGGATTTCGACGCGCTGCTCGACGAAGCGTACACGCTCGACGAAGAGTATCGCCAGGAAGTCTTTTGCCAGATTGCCGACCTGCTCGAAGAGGAGCTGCCGGTCATCCTCCTCTTCTCCGGGATCTCGGCCGAGGCGCACTCGATGCGGCTGTCGGGGGTAGAGGCGTCGGTGAATGATCTTGTGACGTGGAATGTGGCGGATTGGACGGTAAGCCAGTAGATTGGGGATTGGTAGATTGGTAGATTGGTTCAACTGACCGACCAATCTACCAATTGCTGGAGGCGTGTTGGGTAGATATATCATCCGGCGGCTGCTGCAGGCCATCCCGATGCTCTTTTTGTTGAGCGTCGTGCTCTTTGCGCTGGTAAACCTGGCGCCGGGGGGACCGCTGGCCGGGCATGGCCGGTCGCGACACGTGCGGCCCGAGCGGGTGGAGATGCTCAAGCGCCAGTTCGGGCTCGACCGGCCGCTGCCGGTGCAATACGTCATCTGGCTGGTGGGCAACGACTGGATGAAGGTCGACGCCGATGGCGACGGGGTGGCCGAGAGCCGCGGCGAGCGGCGGGGCATCGTGCGCGGCGACTTTGGCTTTTCGTTCCGCACCCGCCAGCCGGTGCTCGACGAGATCCTCGACCGGCTGGGCAACTCGGCCTACCTGGTGGCGGTCACCCTGCTGATCGTGGCCCTGATCGCCATCCCGGTGGGCGTGCTGTCGG
>DATHUZ010000532.1:0-14335 GCA_035461725.1 Anaerolineae bacterium | reverse complement strand
GGGGCGGCAACTATTTGGGAATCTGGCCAATGCCGACTTTATCCGTAACGCTAAAAGCGATCCTCTGGCCCCTGGCCGGAGCGGGGCTGCTTCTTGTCGTCGCAGCCTTGCCCGGCGCCATGGGCTCTTTTGTGCCGGCCTGGTTGCGGCGTATCGTAGCTGCCACGGCGGCTGCCGCCGCTCTGCTCACCATCACCATGGGCATCGAGCAGGGCGCCCGGGTCACCATCCCGTGGCAGCCGCTCAACCTGTTCCGTACCGGTCCAACCTTCCAGTTCGACAGCCTCTCGATCCCTGTGGTGATCGTTGTTTCAGGCGTCACCGCCGCCATGCTCCTTGGCATCCGTGGGCGTGCTCCGGGCAGCATGTCGTGGCACGGCCTGGCCCTGGTGGCACTTGCAGGCGTCATGGTGATGGCCGCGGCAGGCAACATGCTTGCCCTGCTTCTCGGCAGCGCGGTCGTCGACCTTGCCTTGATCGCCACGCTCCTGTTCTCGGTGAACGGCGAGGGAGAAGAGCGCTCGCTGCCACTCACTGTGGCGCTGCCAGGTCTGGCCTCGACCATGCTCCTTTTCTTTGCCGCCGTTCAGGTCGATGCCGAGGTCGGCCATGCTTCCCTCCAGGCGCTGAACTTGCCCGAGTCGACCCTCATCCTCACCGGCGCCGCAGGAGCGCTGCGCCTGATGGTTTTTCCTTTCCACCCACGCGGTGTCTCGCGCCCGGAGGATGCTGCCCTGCTCCTGCTGCCTGCCGCCGCCGGCATCTATTTGATCGGCCGGGTGCAGCACATTGCTCCGATCCTGTCCAGCGGTGGCTGGCTGGCCTTCACGGCCGCCGGTGCGCTGCTCGTAGGCGGGCTCGCACTCTGGAGTGGGCTGCTCGCACTCGCTTCAGGCAGCCGGCACGCAGCTCCCGGCGGGCAGCCGATCATGGGCGAGGTGTGGCCCGCTGCCCTGATCCACCGAGCGGGAGCCGCCATCTTTTTTCTGCTCTTCGTGCCGGGGGCTCCACTCTGGCCCCTCCTGGGCACGCTGCTACCCCTCGCCGTCCTCGTGGTCTGTTGGGACCTATTGCTTGACGAGTCCCTCCCGCCGCGCGCACGGTGGATCGTCACGTTGCAAGAGCGGATGGGCCCCTGGTGGCAGGAACGGCAGGCACGCATCACCGCCCGGTGGCAGTGGATCGAGCGAACCCGTGCATTCCTCGATCGCTCGCGCGGCTGGCGCCTGGACCGCTATCTGCTCCCTCTGGTTCTGATCCTCGCGTTTGGCTCCTTGCTCGGGTTTCCACTCACCATCGGCATGCGCGACCGCTGGCCGCTCTACGCCGCATTATTGAGGCAGCAGAGCCCCTGGTTGATCCCGGCACTCATCGCCGATCTCTGGCTGGCGGCCGGCGTGTGGCGCGTGGCGCGCAGCCGGCCCTTGTGGCTGCGCCGCGACCGCTCGCCGGGTGCCCTCTCCCTGTTCGCCTTATTCATGTTAGGTCTGGCCATCATCGCCGTCGGGCTTTTCCCTCGCGCCTTTGGAGTGTCGCCTGCGGGTACAGGGCGCGTCTCAGGCTGGGGACTTGGCTTCCTTCTTTTACTTCCGTGGCTTGTCGGCGCCTGGCTTGCAGGGTTGAATGGAGAGCTCGAGAGGTACGCCGGCATTGTGCGTCGTGTCTTGGCCTGCGACTGGCTATACGCGGGTGCCGGTCGGGTTGCTGCGGCGGTGCTCGGCCTCTTTTACTGGCTCGGCCGCGTGGCCGAGGGAGCAGGCTGGTGGGGTTGGGCGTTGATCGTGTTGGCGCTCGCCGCCGTGCTGGGCCTGCACAGCCTGGCGGTTCGTTAGGAGAGTGCCGTGGAAACCATGGGTGATATATTCACCTTTCTGGCCGGAACACCAGCCATCGTCGGCCTGGTGTTGACAGCCGCCGTGATCTTTCTTACCTCCAATTCGCGCCTGGCGCTTTCCATGCTCGGCGTGCAATATCTGCTCGCCGGGCTCGTGTTGACGCGCTCCGTCCAACCCGAGCTCGCCGTCGTCCGCATCCTGGTGGGAGTGCTGGTCGTGCCGATTCTCTATCTCACGATCCGGCACGTGCTGCCGGTGCCCTTGTCGGAGACAGAGACGGATACGCACGCGCATAGCCTGTCCATGGACTGGAGCGCAGGGCCTCTCGGCTTGCCCCTGCGTGTGCTCACCATACTCCTCCTCAGCCTGGCCTTGATGCGTTTTTTCCCCGACTATCAGCTCCTCTTCCAGTCCTTGCACGTCGAGCCGGCTGTCGTCACACCCGATGTGGCGCTTGTCGCTGTGTGGCTCATCGGCGTCGGAGCCTTCGGCCTGATCCTCAGCGGCGAGGTTCTGCGCGTTGCGCCCGGCGCGCTGACGATCCTGACCGGCTTTGACTTGCTCTATGCCCATTGGAACAGCAACCTGGCAGTCGTCGGCTTCTGGTCCGCATTCACCTTGCTGGCTGCACTCGCCTTCTCCTACCTGGCCGCGGTGCAGGGCTTGACGGGAGCTCGGTTGCAGGCCGAAAACGAGGAGGTAGACAGGTGAGCCCCATCCCTGGCCCGATCATCCTCCTCGCCGTCCCGCTGATCGCCGCCGCCGCGGCCTATCTCGTGCGTCGTTGGGCATTGCTTGCGGCGCTGATCGCTGCCGTCTCTGCGGCAGCCATTGCCGCGTTGTGCCTGTCCCTCCCTCTGGAGCAGTCGGCCTTTGTGCTCGAGCAGGAGGTGGCCTTTGGGCGGCCGGTCGTCGTGTTGGGCCAGACACTGGTGCTCGATCCGGCAGGCCAGCTCTGGCTGGCGTTTGTCTTTGGCCTGGCGGCGGTCTATTATCTCATCGCGTGGCGCACGCCCCAGGGCAGATCCTATTTCGCCTTTAACCTGGTGATGCTGGCCATGTATGCCCTGGTGGTCCTGCTTCACACCTTTGCCCTGTCCGTCCTCGCGTTCGCCATGAGCGCCACCCTCGCCGTGTTCATCATCCAGGCAGGCCAGCAGGCATCCGTGCGGGGTGCGCAGCGCTACCTGCTCGTCACCCTGCTCGCCGTGCCCCTGCTGCTCGCGGCCGCCTGGTTTCTCGACCAGTCGACGCTCCAGCCAGAGATCCTGGCCGAGCTGTCGCCGGCCGACGCGCTGGCCGCCGCCGGTCTGGCCGATGCCGCGTTCCAGCGCGCGCTGCTCCTTGCTGCGCTCGGCTTTGGCCTTCTATTGGCGGCTTTTCCGTTCAGCACGTGGATGCCAGCCCTGGCTGCCGACGCACCGCCGATCGTCAGTGCCTTCCTCTTTACTGCCGGACAGGCGATGGCTTTCTTTCTCGCCTTTCGCTTCGTGCAGGGAGCACCCGAGGTGCTGTCGAGCCCGGGCCTGTCCGTCGTCGTTCACCTGGCGGCAGTGGCCATGGCCATCAGCGGCGGCGTGATGGCTGCCGTCCAGCGCGACCTGGGACGCATGTTTGGCTATGCGGCATTGAGCGATCTCGGCCTGGTCTTGCTCGCCTTTAACACGGGTGGGACCCGGGCGATTGACCTGACCTTGCTCCACCTCGTTGCCAGGAGCGTCTCGATCACCCTCTTGGCGGCCGCGATCGGTATCGTGCAGCACCGTGCCGCAACCGGGCAACTGGCTGCCCTCGGCGGTGTCGCGCGCCGCTTGCCGGTTGCTACGATCGCATTGATTCTCGGGGCCCTTGGCCTGGCCGGTTTTCCGATCACCGCCGGGTTTCCCACCCGCTGGGCAGTCAGTCGTGCCGTCTGGAACTGGGTGCAGGTACTGGCGCCCAGTTCCATGCAGTCCACCAACCCGGGGATACCGGCGCCCGCGGGAGTCGAGATCAGCGGGGTTCCCGGGCAGGAGTGGGTGTGGATTATCACCCTGCTGGCGCTGGTCCTCTCGTCTGTAGGCATTATCGTCGGCTTGATACGCGCACTTGCCGCGATGGCCGGCACACAGCCACGCGACGACATCGCCCGCCAGCCGATCTTTGCCACAGCTCTCCTGCTCGCCCTGATCGCTGCCGCGGTTCTCGTCGGCCTCCGGCCGCAGATCCTGGTCGAGTACGTCTCGAGTGCAGCGCAGGCACTCGGCCTCTTTTAAGGAGTGACGAGATGGACAAGAGCTCCCGTCTCAGCGGTTTCTATCAGCTCGACGTCGCGGATCGAGCGGCCCGCGTCGGCGAGTGGGCAGACCTCGATGCGGCCGAGCAAGCCGTGCTCGCCGGCCCGGGACTGACCCTCGAGCAGGCGAACCAGATGATCGAGAACGTGGCGGGCTTGCACGCCCTGCCGCTCGGCATCGCCGCCAATTTCACCGTCAACGGCCGCGATTACCTGGTGCCGATGGCCATCGAAGAGCCCTCGGTCGTGGCGGCGGCAAGCTATATGGCGCGCATCGTGCGCGAGGCTGGCGGGTTCGACGCGTTCGCGACCGACCCGGTCATGATCGGCCAGATGCAATTGCTCGACGTGCCCGATCTATGGGCGGCACGCTTTAGCCTGCTCCAGCAGCGTGACCGCCTGCTCGACGTGGCCAACCGCGTCGATCCTGTCGTCGTGCGCCTGGGCGGCGGCGCACGTGACATAGAAGTGCGCGCTCTGCCTCACACCGCCGCCGGCCCGATGCTCGTCGTGCACCTCCTCTTTGACGTGCGCGATGCCATGGGCGCGAACGCGGTCAACACGGCCGTGGAAGCGCTGGCACCGCTGGTCGAAGAGATCAGCGGAGGGCGCGTACACCTGCGCATCCTCTCCAACCTGGCCGACCGTAGGCTGGCGCGCGCGCGCTGTACCATCCCGCCGCGGCTGCTGGCTTTTGACGATTATGAAGGCGAGCGGGTGGTACAGGGTATCGTTGAAGCGTGCGCATTTGCCGCCGCCGACCCATATCGTGCCACCACTCACAACAAAGGGATCATGAACGGCATCGACGCCGTCGCATTAGCCT
Organism: Anaerolineae bacterium; assembly: GCA_035461725.1. Taxonomy (GTDB): domain Bacteria; phylum Chloroflexota; class Anaerolineae; order JAAYZQ01; family JAAYZQ01; genus JAFGIA01. The sequence continues at coordinate 9,399 of DATHUZ010000532.1, read as the reverse complement.
GCGGCCAGGACTGGCGTGCCATCGAGGCTGGTGCCCACGCTTACGCCGCGCGGGATGGGCGCTACACGTCCCTGTCGACCTGGACGCGCGATGCGGCGGGCAACCTGGTAGGCACGCTGGAGCTGCCGCTCGCCGTCGGGACGGTGGGTGGGGCCACTCGCGTTCACCCGGGCGCCAGGGTAGCCCTCAAAATCCTGGACACCTCCGCTGCGGGCGAGCTGGCTGCCGTGATCGCCGCCGTGGGGTTGGCACAGAACCTGGGCGCCCTGCGCGCGCTTGCCACCGAGGGCATTCAGCGCGGCCACATGGCGCTCCACGCCCGGCAGGTGGCCATGGCCGCCGGCGCGACCGGCGATCAGGTACCCCTCGTGGCGGCGCGGCTCGTTGCCGAGCGCATCGTGCGCATCGACCGCGCGATCGAGATCCTGCACGAGATGGCGGGTGACGCGTGAGCCAGCGGCGAGAGGCCATCCGGATCGTGGGCACCGGTGGCAGTCTCCGGTCGCGCAGCTACGCGCGCTTTGCGGTAAACGTCGCCTTTCCAGGCGCCCGTGCCCCTGACAATCCCGGCGGCAGCCGCCGGTAACGGCTTACTCCCCCTGCGGTTCCAGCTTGAATCCATACCCCCGCACCGTCACCAGGTACTCCGTGGCGGGATCCAGTTCTCGCAGCCGCAGCCGCACCCTGCGCACCAACGCGTCGATCGCCTCGTCGCTGACCCCTGTCGATTCGTCCTCAGGCCACACCGCCGCCACGATCTCATCGCGGCTGTACACCCGCCCCGGCTCTTCCGCCAGCAGCTCCAGGAGGGTAAACTGCGCGTGCGACAGCGGCGGGTCCAGCGGCCGGCCTCGCACCAGGGCCTGCCTCGCCCCCATGTCGAGCTCCAACCCTGCGGGCCGCATCTCGCCCGGCAGCGGCGCCGTCGAAGCATAATCCACGAACGTAAGCTTGACGAGCGGTGTCACCTGCACCTGGTCGCCGTCGTGCAGCGCCACCGGCGCCGCGATCCGCTGCCCGTTCACAAATGTCCCATTTTTACTATCGAGGTCCTCGACCACGTAGCGGTCGTCGCGGCGCACTATGCGCGCGTGGTAGCGCGACACCCACCGGTCGTCCACTACCACGTCGTTGTCGTGCCAGCGCCCGATGGTCGTCACCGGCGGGTCCAACGTCCATCGCCCCTTGATCTCGTCGCCTTCCATCCACAACAGCAGCGCGGCCTCTCGCTTCTCCGACATGGTCGCTTACCTCCTTGACAGTGTCCGCCCCTTGAAGTATATTGTTAAGTAGATGTAGCGCATCTCGGGTTGGACATTTTGCATTGTAGCTTGTTCCTGTTCCTTGTCACGTTCTATGCTAGAGCCAGGTTCGCTGATTCGAAACAGATACGAAATCGTCAGCCTGATCGGCCAGGGTGGGATGGGCGCCGTCTACAAGGCCGCCGACCGCCGCCTGCCCGGGCGGCTCTGCGCCGTCAAAGAGATCGCGCCGCCACCCGGCTCGAGCCTGGAAGCCGCGGCAGGCACCCGCGAACAGTTTCTGCGCGAGGCGAGCACCCTCGCCCGCCTCGACCACCCCAACCTCCCAAAAGTGTCCGACTATTTCAGCGCCGCCGACAAGGAGGACGACACCCTGCCGCCCGGGCACGATTACCTGGTGATGGACTATGTGCCTGGTCTCGACCTGGACCAGGTCAACCAGCAGGCGCGCCGCGACGGGCAGTTCCTCGACCAGCGTGAGGTGCTGCGCTGGATGGCTCAGCTCTGCGCTGCCCTCTCCTACCTGCACGATCAGGACCCACCCGTGCTCCACCGCGACGTCAAGCCGGCCAACGTCAAGCTCACCCCCGACGGGCGCATCAAGCTCGTCGACTTTGGCCTGGTCAAGCCCCTCGACCCCGACGATCCACGCACCCTCACCGGCCTGCGCGGTATCGGCTCGCTGCCCTACACCCCCATCGAGCAGTACGCCGGTGAGCTCGGTCACACCGACACGCGCAGCGACGTCTATGCTCTGGGTGCCACGCTCTACCACCTGCTGACAGGGCATCCCCCGGCCAGCGCCCAGGATCGCTTCCTCGATCCCGGCACACTCTCGCCGCCACGCGACGCGAACCCCGCCATCTCACCCGCCATCGAGCGCGCCATCCTATCGGCCCTTGCCCTTCACCCGCAGGATCGCCCGCCATCCGTCGCTGCCTGGTGCACCATGCTCGAGGCTGATCAAACTCCCGCGTCGTCAACAGGCGTGATGCAAGAAACGTGGGCCGGCGCCCTCCTCGCCAACTGGTGGCTCCTCCTCCTCGTCCTCGCCGCCGTCGCCGCCGCCATTTTTCTCACCTTCCGCTAGTGCCCCCTTGCGGAGACGCGGGCAAGCTCGAGATGGTGTGTCCGATACAGAAGGCTTCCCGAGCAAGCTCGGGCCTCCGTTGCCCGTGAGCATAACACGGAAAGAGGGCTATGTCAATTGACAGAACCCATCTTCCGGAGTATAATGTCACCCGCTTTGGGCGAATAGCTCAGTTGGGAGAGCACGTCGCTTACACCGACGGGGTCACAGGTTCGAGCCCTGTTTCGCCCACCAAGGACCGCCGACAAAGCCGGCGGTCCTTTTTCCCCCCACCCATCTTTACTCCCAATATCCAATATCCAGTACCCAGTCTCCCTACTCTACCAATCGACCATAAAACGTTGCAGCCACGCCTGAAAAATGCTATACTACCGCCTTGGTATCTGATAACCCTGAGCTGATTGATTGATGACGGAAACAGAGTTGACTTCCAAAAAGCCAGGTGCGCGTGGCGAGCGCTGGGTCCCGCTCATTCTGATCGTGATCCTGCTCGCCGGCGCCGGCCTGCGCTTCTACAACGTGAACTGGGACGAGGGCACCTACCACATCCACCCCGACGAGCGCAGTACCACCATGGTCGTCGATCGCATCCAATGGCCCTCCAGCCTCGCCGAGTATTTCGATACCAGCCACTCGCCCCTCGACGCGCGCAACGTCGACATGGTCTATTTCTATGGCACCTTCCCCCTCTACCTGACCAAGGCGGTGGCGAGCGCCGGCGAGGCTCTGCAAACCTTCTACGCCGAGATGCAGCCCGACCCGGACGAGTACTGGCGCACCCACCTGCCGTTGACTGCTTACGACCGCATCCACCTGGTCGGTCGCGTCCTGTCGGCGCTGTTCGACCTGGGCACCGTGATCCTGACCTTCTTCCTGGCGCGCCGTCTCTTTGACTGGCGTGTCGGGTTGATCGCCGCCGCCCTGCTTACCTTTACTGTCCTGAACATCCAGGGCTCACACTATTTCGCCGTCGACACCTTTCTCACCTTTTTCGTCGCCCTCACCCTCTGGTTCACCCTCGACGCGGCCGAGGGAGGCGACTGGCAATCGTTCGTCAACCTTGGCCTGGCCATGGGCCTCACCATGGCGTCAAAGGTCAGCGTCTTTTTGCTCGTCGCCGTCATCGCCCTCGCTGCCTGGATCCGCATCCGCCGCCAGCTTTACGAGGGTGATGCCGGCAGCGAGACGATCCTGGCCGCCGTCTCGGGCCTTGCCCTCGCCGCGCTGGTGGCGCTTGCCATCTTTCGCGTCGCCCAGCCCTACGCCTGGGCCGGCCCGAACTATAGCGGATGGGACACCGTGCCAGACCCGTGGGGCGAGCGGATGAGGATCTTTCAGGCGGTACCCGAGCCGGTCCGTGCCGTCTTGATGCCCAACCCCCAGTGGATCGCCGACATCGTCTCCGCCGGCGCCCAGCAGACCGGCGAGGCGGACCTGCCCTGGGGCCGCCAGTGGACCGAGCGCACCGCCTGGCTCTGGCCCCTGGAGAACATGGTCAAGTGGACCCTGGGTGTCCCACTCGGCACCACCGCCTGGCTCGGCGTCGCCCTCGCCACCCTCCTCGTGGCCCTCACCTGGCTGCGCCGCCGCAGTTGGCAATATCCAATGTCCAATATCCAATCCCCCGTCCTCCCCAACTACGACCTCATCCTCATCCCTCTCGCCTGGGTTCTGCTCACCTTTGGCTGGCAGGGCATGCAGTACGTCAAGTCGGTGCGCTACTTTCTGCCGATCCACCCCTACCTGGCCATGTTTGCCGCCTTTCTCCTCGTCACAGCGTGGGACTGGACGCGCGGCAGGCGCCTGCTGCGCCTGGCTGCCGCCGCCCTCGCCACCTTTATCGTCATCGGCACCATCTTGTGGGCCTTGGCCTTCATTCAGATCTATACCGAGCCGGTGACGCGTGTGCAGGCCACAGAGTGGATCTACCAAAACGTCGAATCGGGCGCGACGCTGCGCTACCGCACCGCTGAAGGGGAGGATAGCCAGCTCCAGCTTCCCCTTTCCTCGACCCAGGTCTATGCCATCAACCGCGAATGGCGGCCCAACCCGTTCACCGCGCCTCGCAACCTCGTAGCAACAGAAGTGGTGATGAACAACCTGGTCGGCGAGCTTGGCCCCGTCGACGGCGCGTTCGAGGTACGCATCGTCGACCAGGTGGGCGTCGTCCTGACCGAGGGCCAGGTAGAGGGCACGTTGGATGGCGAGCCGCACATTATCGACATCCCGGACGTCGAGCTGCGTGACGGCGAGACCTACTATTTCGAGAGCCGCGCCCTGGAAGGCGCCCCTCTCGTCAGCCACGGCGCCGTCATCGCCAACGAGCACTTTGACGACCCGCTGCCCTTCAACATGTTCGGCTACGCCGCCTTTGGCGGCGGCCTCTACCGCAGCCTCGACGTCCACTACCCTGGCGACGACCGGCGAGTCGACCAGCTCCAGCTCTACGACGAGGACACGCCAGAAAAGCTCCAGGTACTTCTCGACAGCCTCGACCAGGCCGATTACATCGTCATGAGCAGCGGCCGTCTCTGGCAGTCGATCCCGCGCCTGCCGATGCGCTACCCCGTCACCACGCGCTACTACGAGCTCCTCTTTGCCCAAGAGCTGGGCTTTGACAAAGCCGCCGAGTTCCACGCCTACCCACGTCTGTGTGGGCTCGAGTTCGACGACACCTGGGCCGAGGAGCAGTTCACCGTCTACGACCATCCCAAAGTGCTCATCTACCGCAAGACGGACGACTTTGACCGCGCCCGTGTCCACCGCCTGCTCACTGCCGGCATCGATTGGAACAACATTCCCCACTGGCTCAATCCACGCGACGTGCCCGAGTGGCGCCGCCAGCAGGCGACTTTGCAGCACACGGGGCTGGATCAGAACGACCTGATGCTCGGCCAGGAGCAGTGGGAGTTGCAGCAGCAGAGTGGCACATGGGCGTCGCTTTTCGACCGCAACAGCCTTCCTAACCGTTTCCCCACCCTCTCCTGGCTGCTCCTGCTCGCCGTCGTGGGCCTGGTGGCGCTGCCACTGACCGTCGGTCTGTTTGGCCGCCTGCCCGACCGTGGCTATATCCTGGCGCGCCCCGTCGGCGTGCTCCTCCTCGCCTGGCTGGCCTGGATGCTCACCAACCTGACCCCGCTGCTCTACACGCGAGGCACCATCGTCCTGGCACTCGGCCTGATCGCTGTCGCCTCCGCCGCTTCGCTGCTCCTTCCAGTGCAGCGTCAGCGCCTGCGCGATCTCTGGACCCGGCGCCGCCTCGTGCTCGTGACCGAGCTCCTCTTTCTCGCCGCCTTCGCCCTCTTCTGGCTCATCCGCTGGGGCAACCCCGACCTGTGGCACCCCTGGAAGGGCGGCGAGAAGCCGATGGATTTTGCCTACTTGAATGCCGTCATCAAGTGCGTCGAGTTCCCGCCCTACGACCCCTGGTTCGCCGGCGGGTACCTCAACTATTACTATTTCGGCCAGGTGATGGCCGGCACACTCATCAAGCTGATCGGCATCGTGCCCAACGTTGCCTACAACCTGGTGCTGCCCGCCTGGTTCGCCATGACCGCCACCGGCGCCTTCAGTGTCACCTACAACCTGGTCGCCCGCCGCTATCCGGCCGCAAGCAACAGCGCGGCGCTCAGCCGGCGCGCGGTCCTCTTTGGCCTTGGCGGCGCGCTTTTTGTCGCCGTGCTCGGTAACCTGGCCGAGGTGCACCTCATCCTGCTCAAGCTGGGCGAGGGGGTGATGGAGGGGTTCCAGAGCACCATCCCCGGCCTCGCCGGCCTGGTGCGCATGCTCATCGGCACCATCGAGGTCTTTTTTGGGGGGCGTGCCCTGCCCATCGCCCTCGACCAATGGTACTGGAACGCCAGTCGCGCCATCCCTGGCGGCCCCTACGAGTCGGTCATCACCGAATTCCCCTTCTTTACCTACCTGTACGCCGACCTCCACGCCCACCTGCTCGCCATGCCCCTCACCTTCCTGTCGCTCGCCGTCGCGCTTGCCACCGTCCTTCGTACGCCGCGTACGGGCTGGCGGGGCCTGCTCGCCGTGCTGCCGCGCCTGCTCCTGTGGGCGCTTGCCATCGGCGCCATGCGCACGACCAACACCTGGGACGTGCCACCTCACCTCCTCCTTGCGCTCGGCGCGCTCGTGATCGCCGCCATCGAGGACCCCTACCAGCCCACCTGGCAGCGCTTGCTGGGTGTCGCCTGGCAATTTGGCCTGCTCTTTGTCCTGAGCTGGTCGGTTCTCTACAAGCCCTTCTGGGACAGCTATGGCGCCTTTTACAACAGCATCGCCGTGTGGACCGGCACGCGAACGCCACTCTGGGCCTATCTCGTCGTCCATGGCCTCTTTTTGTTCGCCATCGCCAGCTACCTCTTTGCCCGCGTCGTCGGGGACCGCCGCCGCGACCCGCTGCTGCGCCGTGCCAGCCTCTCTCTCCGTTACCGGGGGCGCGACGCGCGGCGCCTGGCGCGCGCGTCGCGCATCGTTCACGTACGCGGGTTGCCCATCGGCCGCATCTTTTGGCTCGTCCTCGCGCTGCTCATTCTGATCGAGCTCTTCCTGCTCGTGCCGGGCCTGATCGAGTTCACCCGGCCTAACCAGGAAGCGCTGTTGATAGGCACCCACGCCTACCGTGGCCTGGTCGTGCTCGCGCTTGGCCTGCCCTTCGGGCTGATGGGCCTGCTCCTCCTCTTCCGTCCGCACATCCCACCGCGCGAGCGGCTGTGGGCCTACCTGGTGCTCCTCGGCCTGGCCATGAGCCTCGGCGTCGAGGTGATCGTCATCGAGGGCGACATCGGGCGCATGAACACCGTGTTCAAGTTCTATCTGCAGGTGTGGCTGATGTGGGGCGTCGCTGCCGCCACTGCGCTGGCCTGGATGGTGCCGCGCGTGCGCCGCTGGCGCTTTGGCCACGCCGCGTGGGTCGGCGTGCTGGTGGCACTTCTCTTTTTCGCCGCACTTTACCCGCCGCTCGCCACCTCCGCCAAGATACGCGACCGTTTCGAGCAGGCCACCGAGCGGGGTCTCGACGGCTGGCAATACACGGAGACCTCTATCTACTGGGACCCTGTGGGGGCTGAGTGGGGCCACGACGGAGGTGTGCGCTACGACCTCAAGTGGGACCTGGAAGCGATCCGCTGGCTCCTCGACAACGTCGTCGGCACGCCCGTCATTCTCGAAGGTCACGTGACCGAGTACCGCTGGGGCTCCCGTTACTCGATCAACACCGGCCTGCCCACCGTCATCGGGTGGAACTGGCACCAGCGCCAGCAGCGCGCCGCGGCCGACCAGCAGGCGGTGTGGGATCGCGTCGCCGACGTGCGCACCATCTATGACGCGCCCACCATCGCCGCCGCCGAGCCGCTCCTGGACAAGTACGACGTGCGCTACGTCGTCGTCGGCCCACTCGAGCGGGCGTACTATGACAACGTGGGCCTGAACAAGTTCGACGCCATGGTCCAGGAGGGCAAGGCGCGCGCCGTCTTGACGAACGAAGGAGTCACGATCTACGAGTTGATCCGGTAGGCGCCCGCCCCCAACCGTGGAGCTTTCTCATGCAGGCCCCACCTGGGCGCCTTACGGCTGGTTTGGAGAAAAGTGTGAGTCTTTCCGCCCTGGGTCGTAATACACGGCCCGGCACTGCATCTAGTATTGTGGAGGACGAATCCGTCGTGGGCCAGGCAGCCGATTTCGCCGACCGCTATCGCGAATACCTGCCGCGCATCCTCAACTACGTCCGTCTCAAGGTCGACGGCGAGGACCTGGCCCAGGATCTGACGGCCGAGGTGTTCGAGCGGGCGCTCGCCAAGCAGCACACGCTGCGCAAGCAGGACGCGTTCGCCGGGTGGCTCTTTGCCATTGCGCGCAACGTCGTCGCCGCCCACTACCGGCAGCGGCGGCCCACCGTTCCGCTTGACGTGGCGGGTGACCGTCCCGCGGCAGGCCGCCAGCCCGACGAGGCGGCTGTGCACCAGGAAGAGCTGGCGCGGCTGCGCGCCGCGCTTGCGACCCTGTCAGAGCGCGAGCAGGAGATCATCCGCCTGCGCTTCGCCGCCGGGCTCGGCAACAACGAGATCGCCGAGATAGTAGGTTTACGCGCGACGCACGTGGCGGTCATTGTCTACCGCGCGCTGCAAAAGCTGCGCGATCTGCTTGAAGAGGAATGATGTGGAGGAAAGCGAGTTGTCGATGAAACAGAGCGAGCGTGCACGAGCAGAGCACGTGTCGGCTGTGCTGGACAGGCTGATCGACGATCCCGATTCCGATCTGGCGGCCCGCGCAGATCTGGGTGCCGAGGACGCCCGGCTGCTCGGTCCGGCCCGCCGGCTGGCCCGGCTGGCGGCACTGCTTGGGCCGGTCGATCCGGCACTGGAACAACGCGTGATGTGCGAGATTGAGCGAGCCGGCCAGAGGCGGAGCGCGCAGCCTGCCGCGCAGCGGCGCTGGCGTCCCGCTCGCTTCGGTTGGGCGGCTGCCGCCCTGGCGGCAACGCTCCTGCTCGTCTTTTTGGTCACACCACTCGGCGACACGGCGGTGGCCAGCTTTCTCTCCGTCTTTAACCTCGGCCGCACCGATGTGCAGGTCGCGCGCGTCGCGACGCCCGAAGTGCCGGCGACCCACGCTATGCAGGAGACGTGGACGCTGGCCGAGGCACGCGCGAGCTTTTCCTTCTCCATTCCCGAGCCGGCCTACCTGCCGCCCGGTTACACCATGCAGGCCGTGCACAGCTACACCTATCCCGACCTGCCCGCCTGGGTGCCACAGCCCCTCTCTGTCGAGCTTGTCTATGGCAACGGCACAAACACCGTTTCCCTCCTCGTCTATCCAATCATGCTTGGCCAAGAGGCCACGATCCGTGGCATCGACCTCGAAGCGACGACGATCCGCGACACCCGGGACGTGGACGTGAATGGCCATCCGGGTGTGCTCATGCACCTCGGCACCTCCTGGAGCGAGGTAGTGTGGGAGGACGGCGAGCTGATCCTGGCCGTGCGATCTGCCGGCCTGGCAGAGACAGAGCTGCTCCGAGTGGCACGGTCGGTGCGA
>DATHUZ010000531.1:0-3062 GCA_035461725.1 Anaerolineae bacterium | reverse complement strand
TGTCCTCCAGCGGGCCGGTGATCTCTTTGTCCTTTAGCCCCAGGCGGCGCAGGATTACGAACGACTGCTCGCGCGCCTCGCGCCCGGTGAGGCCATAGAGGCGGCCGGCGTACATCAGGTTCTCGATACTCGACAGCTTTTTGAAAAAGGCCGCGTCGACAGATACGCGGTTGATGAGGCGCTTGACCTGCATCTCGTCGCGTGTCACGTCGAGGCCAAAGACCTCGATCGCACCACTGTCGGGCAGGAGCAGGGTAGCCATCAATCGGATCAGTGTGCTCTTGCCCGAGCCATTGGGTCCCAGGATGCCAAAGATCTCGTTACGACACACTTCCAGGCTCACGCCGTCGACGGCCAGGACGCGCTTGCGCGCGGACTCGGCCGGGTCGCCGTTGATCTCAGCGTGGGCGGCGCCGTTTCTATTTCCGGCTTTGTCGCTTCTCTTTACTCTGCGCCGCATTCGCTCGAGCAGCGAGACGTCGCTGCCCGAAGCGAACGTCTTGGTGACGTTTCGCACCGAGAGCGCGTTGTCACATGGTTGCACGATTGTTTCCATCTTGACCTCCTCCTCCCAAGCGCGGGAGGTGCTTCTGTACGGCTGATATGCCAGGGCACCGGTGAGCATGCGGGCCGACGTGTCGCGCCTGCCGCCAGGCATCATAAAAGCTGTGAGCGACGTGCCCACAGCTTTCAGGTCCTGCCTCCACAGAAAGAGATCAAAAAAGCCGTGGGCTCGGTCTAGCCGCCCACGGCCCGATGAATGTTAACCGGCGTCAGGGCGCACTATGACCACACGTGGCAAACCGAGCATCGACGGGATGCTTGGTTCGGCTGATGATCGTGTGATACTCCATCTGCACCCATTATCTCCTTAATCAAGGTCTGATGAGTATAGCACAGGAAAACGACTCTGTCAAACGGCGTCTTGAACAAATCGATGATTGCATGCAGAGCCCGTAGCCACGCCGGCCCGGCCTTCCTGCCAGCGTGCACGATTAGTGCTCGGAAAAAAACAAATCCCACCACGTACTGCGGCGCGATTCCGGGGTGAGGGGCTGGCCCGACGCTTCCTCTTCACTGGCAGCGGGATCGGCAGGGGGGGCGACGACGATGACGATCTGCTCGTCGGTGCGGCCCCAGCCATTCTCGCGCGCCCACTCTTCGGCCGCCTGGGGAGATAATCCATATTCGAGCTGTGCACGCAGCGATTCACCCTCCTGGAGCGCGACATCGATCTGCGATTCCACGTCGTCCAGCACCTCGCGCTGCTGCCGGCCGACAAGGGTCTGGCGGACAAAACCGGCGCCCATATAGACGACGACGGCCGCCATCAGGAGAAAGAGAGCCTGCCTGCCCACGGTACGGTTGATCATGATATCTCCGCCATCAGTCTACAACAAGTGGCGAGAAAAGTCAAGGACAGAAGGGAAAGAAAGAACCGGCCGTGAGGGCCGGTTCTGGTGCCGAAGGTGGGAGTTGAACCCACATGGGCGTACGCCCACTGCGCCCTGAACGCAGCGCGTCTGCCATTTCCGCCACTTCGGCACGCGGGGCATAGTGTACCACTACTCATCCGTTTTGTCAAACTCGCCTGGATCGTTGACGGGATCCTGGGCGTCGACCGTCCATTCCTCCACGTTACGAAAGCGGTCGCCCTGGTGCAGCAGGGGCGAGATTTGCACCCCGTGCACGTGGCTGTCGACGGCGTACAGATAGACCGGGCAGTAGATCAGGAGCGACGGCACCTCTTCGGCAAAGAGCTGCTGAAAGGCGTGGTACAGGCTGAGGCGCTCCTCGAGATCCGCCGTCGATCGCAGTTGTTCCATGATCACGTCGGCATCCTCTGTCGCATAGCCCGAAAAGTTCTGGCCCGTCTCGGCCTGTGTCGAGTGCCACAGGGGATATGGGTCCAGATCGCCGGTGAGCAGCACTTCGACCAGTGCGGCGTCGAACTCGCGGCTGCGCAGAGCGTCGACCAGCTCGTCACTGGTCACACGTCGAACGGTGACGTCGACCCCGGTGGCCGTCCACTGCTCGACCATCGCACGGGCCAGCCCCACCATGGCTGGCCTGTCGGCGACGAGCAGGGTGAACGCCAGGTCGGTGCCTTCCCTGTCACGGACTCGATCGCCGTTCGAGTCCAGCCATTCACTCTCGTCGAGCAGGCCGATCGCGCGCTCGGGATCGTAGCCGTACTGGCGCACACTCTCGTCGTACGCCCACATCATCGGTGGGATTGGCGTGTGGGCGACCATGCCCTGGCCGTACAGGTTTCGGTCGATCAGGCGCTGCCTGTCGAGCCCATAGAGCAGGCCCTGGCGCACCTCCACCTGCTGGAAAAAGGGCGTTGTTTCGCTCGCCAGGTTGAGAAAAACAATGCCATACCCTGACGACTCGGCAGAATAGATCTGCAGACCGGGTTGGCCGGCGAGGTCGGCCAGGTATTCCACCTCGGGCGGGTGAAAGCCATGGATGACCCCCTGCTCGTAATCGGCGAGCAGGCGTTCCCAGTTGGGATAGAACCAGAACTCGAGCCCCTCCAGTTGGGGCACCCTGTCCCAATAGTTCGGGTTGGTGGCGAGGGCCACCCTGTCGGGAGAGACAGCGGTCACGCGGAACATGCCGGTGCCGGTCGGTTCTTTGCGTGAGAACCTGGCGTCAGGCAGCTCGTCGGCCGGCACGTTGCCCAGCAGGTGAGCGGGGAGCAGGCCGATTGTCGTATACTCCAAAAAAGAGGGAAACGGCTCGGCCAGGGTAAAGCGCACGGTGTGCTCGTCGAGTTGGGTAACCAGGACGTTGTGCCACAGGTCGGCCAGGCTTGCGTCTCCCTGGAAGGCAGGATCTTGCATGGCCTGAACGGTAAAGGCCACGTCGGCGGCGGTAAATGGTGCGCCGTCGTGCCACTTGACGCCCTCGCGCAGCTTGAACTCGTACACGGTCCCATCGCCCGAGATCTCCCACTCAACCGCGAGGCTGGGCGAGATGCGCCCGGTGTGGTCGAGGGTGGTGAGCCCGTCGAACACCAGGGCGCTCAGCTCCTGGTCGACAGGGTTCCCTCTCAC